>NZ_JAELTZ010000008.1:0-119056 GCF_016429115.1 Aquitalea sp. ASV15
ATGCCGTGCGCTGGCGCAGCAGGTGCTGGCGCTTTCCACCGTGACAGAAGTGCGCGCCCATCTGGCGCAACAGGCGCGTTAAGCGCAATGAAACCTGCCGTCCGGCTGGCCCGGACGGTGCTGGCCCCCGCCGCCCGGCGGCTGGGGGCATTACGCAGGAATCACTATCATGTTTGATCAATCCTTCGCTTTTCTGCAGAAAATCGGCAAATCGCTGATGCTGCCGGTAGCCGTATTGCCGGTAGCCGGCCTGCTGCTGGGCATTGGTGCCACCGACTTCCACACCCAAAGCACCGTGCTGCTGGCCATCCTGTCGCTGATGAAAAACGCCGGTGACGTGATTTTCGGCAATCTGCCGCTGATCTTTGCCGTGGGCGTGGCGCTGGGCTTTACCGAAAATGACGGCGTGGCCGCCATTGCCGCCACCATCGGCTTCCTGGTGATGACCACCACGCTGGGCGTGATGGCCGGGCTGCTGGGTGTGAAACCCGACACCATCATGGGCATGCCATCCATCCAGACCGGCGTGTTCGGCGGTATTCTGGCCGGTGGCCTGGCGGCTTACATGTTCAACAAGTACTACCGCATCAGCCTGCCGCAGTATCTGGGCTTTTTTGCCGGCAAGCGCTTTGTGCCCATCGTCACCGCCGTGGCCGCCATCGTGCTGGGTGCGGTGCTGTCCTTTGTCTGGCCGCCCATCGGTGGTGCCATCAAGTCCTTCTCGCAGTGGGCTGCCGTCAGCGATCCGCGTACCGCGGCCACCGTCTACGGCTTCGTCGAGCGTCTGCTGATTCCGTTTGGCCTGCACCACATCTGGAACGTGCCCTTCTTCTTTGAAATGGGCGATTTTGTCGATGCCAGCGGCAAGCACATCCACGGCGACATCAACCGCTTCTTTGCCGGTGACCCGACCGCAGGCGTGCTGTCCGGTGCCTTCCTGTTCAAGATGTTCGGCCTGCCGGCTGCTGCCATTGCCATCTGGCACACTGCCAAGCCGGAAAACCGGGTGAAAGTGGGCGGCATCATGATTTCCGCCGCGCTGACTTCCTTCCTGACCGGCATTACCGAGCCCATCGAATTTGCCTTCCTGTTCGTGGCCCCGGTGCTGTACTTCATCCATGCCTGCCTGGCGGCATCGGCCCAGTTTGTGGCCAATACGCTGGACATGCACATGGGCTTTACCTTCTCGCAGGGTGGCATCGACTTTTTGATGTTCAACCTGATCGGCAACAAGTCGCACCATGCCTGGTATGTGTTCATCCTCGGCCCGATCTATGCCGTCATCTATTACAGCGTGTTCCGCTTCGTCATCCTCAAGTTCAACCTGAAAACTCCGGGTCGTGAAGATGAAAGCAGCGAGGCTCAGGCCGCCGTCAGCGAAGACCAGCGCGCCCGCGCCCTGGTGCTGGCCTTTGGTGGTCGCAGCAACATCACCAATCTGGACGCCTGCATCACCCGTCTGCGTATTGCGGTGAAAAACCCGGCGCAGGTAGACCAGGCCAAGCTCAAGGCCATGGGTGCCTCTGGCGTGGTTCAGGTAGGCAGCGGCATTCAGGCCATCTTTGGCCCGCAGTCGGAAAACCTGAAAACCGATATGGAGATCTACCTGAAAACCGCCGGTGACGATGCCGAACTGCCTGCGGCAGCAGCAGCCAGTGCAGCCACTGCAACAGCCCATGCTCCGGCAGTAGTCAGCAGCGCCCCGGCCGATCCGCAAGTTGCCGCCACCGCCACCGCCGTGCTGGCCGCACTGGGTGGCCGTGGCAATGTGCAAAAGGTGGAGGCCATCGCCCATACCCGTCTGCGCGTCGAGCTGAAACAGGCGGCGGCCTTTGATCAGGCGGCCGCCCAGCAAGCCGGCGTGGTGGCCTGCGTACAGACCCAGCCGGGTGTATGGCATCTGGTGGTGGGTGAACAGGCCGCCGTACTGGCACAAGCCTTGCAGGGCTGATCAGCTTAGCCAGCAACAACAAGGGCTGCCACTGGCAGCCTCAGGCTGCTGCCACAGTAATTTGGTGCGATGGTATGGGACCCGGCAAAGCCGGGCCTTTCGATTCACTGCTTGATTCCGCAGCCTTCCCATCGATTCCCAATCCCCCCGCCCTTTCCTTGAAAGGGAGCCTCGCTTTCTCGCAAGAAAGCGAGATGCCACGTATCAACAATCAAAATGGCTGCCGATGGCAGCCATTTTTCATTGCGTGCGGAACAACGCCCGGCGGCTACAAGGCAAACAGCTGGCGCAGATGCCGGGCCACGCCGGACTCGACATTGCTGGCCACGGTTTGCG
Source organism: Aquitalea sp. ASV15 (assembly GCF_016429115.1). Classification (NCBI taxonomy): domain Bacteria; kingdom Pseudomonadati; phylum Pseudomonadota; class Betaproteobacteria; order Neisseriales; family Chromobacteriaceae; genus Aquitalea; species Aquitalea sp. ASV15. The sequence continues at coordinate 2,288 of NZ_JAELTZ010000008.1, forward strand.
CCTGCGGCAGTTGCGATGCCAGGCGCGGGTGGGCATTGGCCATCACTCGCGGGTGGCCAGCTGTCTGCAGCAGCTCGATATCGTTCTGGCCATCGCCAAAGGCCAGACAATCGGCCGGGCTGATACCCAGCTCGTCCAGTACCAGCCGCAAGGCATGGCCTTTGGACACGCCAGGCGCCATCACTTCCAGACAGTTGTCCGCCGAGAAGGTGATATAGGCACGCTCACCCAAGGCCTGGTGCAGCCTGGCCTCCACCGTCAGCAAATGGGCATGGTCCGCAATATAGAGGACCTTGGCCACCCCTGCCCCATCATGCTGATGCAAGGGTGCAATGTGGTAATGCAGGCCGGAGTCGGCATGCAGGTCCAGCAGATACTGGTAGGGTTGGTCGATCAGCCAGGCATCGTCCAGATAGAAATTGAGGATGGTGCCGGCGGCAAATTCCGGCTGGGCAATCTGGCGCACGATGGCAGGGTCCAGATTGCTGCTGTGGATCAGGCGGTTGTCCGGGTCATGCACCCGTGCACCATTGGAGCTGATCAGATAGGCGGAAATCCCCAGCGCATCGCGAATGCCTTTTACATCCAGATAATGGCGGCCGGTGGCCAGGGCAAAGCGCAGGCCTTGCGCTTCCAGTTGTTGCAGGGTTTGCGCGGTGAGCGCGTTGACAGCGTGGTGTTCATCCAGCAGGGTGCCGTCCAGATCGGAGGCGATGAAACGGTACACGGCAAAACTCCGCTTGTAGTGGGAGCGGGTCATTTTACACCTGCCACCATGTAGCCGCAGGACTACACCGCAGCGGGCGCAGCAAAGCAAAAAGCCAAGCATTGAGCTTGGCTTTTGCAGGGATTCTGGTGGCCAGTCGCGGAATCGAACCACGGACACGCGGATTTTCAATCCGCTGCTCTACCAACTGAGCTAACTGGCCGTCTGACAGCTGCGGTGATTTGGTGGCCAGTCGCGGAATCGAACCACGGACACGCGGATTTTCAATCCGCTGCTCTACCAACTGAGCTAACTGGCCATCACTGCTACGCTTTCGCGTCATCAGAGCCACGCATTAAATCAGAGCCGCCATGCTGCGTCAAGATATTTTTCAAAAAGCCTGAAAAAGACGGCTGATTTTCGCGGCCGGCCGGCGCAGTGCTCAGTCAGCCGGGGCGTCGGCCTGCCGTGCCGGATGGGCGGCCGCAAAGGCCGGCAGGCTGGCCAGGGCGGCATCAACGCGCACAATGTGCGGATACGGCGTCAGCTCCAGCCCGAAACGCCGCGCGGCAAATACCTGCGGCACCAGGCAGGCATCCAGCAGGCCGGGGGCATCGCCACAGGCAAACGGCATAGGCTTAGCCGCCAATTGCTGTTCCAGTGGGGCAAAGCCCTTGGCTATCCAGTGACGTATCCATTGGGTTTTCTGCGCATCGTCCTGGCCCAGTTCGGTCTCCAGATACTTGAGCACACGGGCATTGTGCAGCGGGTGGATGTCGGCGCAGATGCTGAGTGCCAGCGCGCGCACGCGGGCGCGTTCGATCAGACCGGATGGCAACAGCGCCGGCGTAGCCGGATAGGCTTCGTCCAGATACTCGCAGATGGCCAGCGACTGGGTCAGCAACTGGCCATTATCCAGCAGCGCCGGCACCAGCCCTTGCGGGTTGAGTGCCAGATAGTCCGGAGCGCGCTGCTCGCCCTTGAGCAGGTTGACCGGCTGTTGCCGGTATTGCAGGCCTTTCAGATTCAGTGCAATGCGCACCCGGTAGGCCGCGCTGGAGCGGTAGTAGCCATACAGCACACGCTCAGTCATCGGCGGCTACCTGCTGGTCGATGCAGCCGAAAATGGAATGGCCCGCAGCATCCAGCATTTCGATACGGATGCGGTCGCCTGGCTGCATGAAAGGCGTGCGCGCCTCGCCGGTTTCGATGATCTCGATCATGCGCTGCTCGGCCAGACAGCAAGAGCCGGTGGCGCGGTCGTGATTGGAAATGGTGCCGGAACCGACAATCGAGCCGGCCGCCAGCGCGCGGGTCTTGGCCACATGTGCCACCAGCTGGGCGAAGTTGAACTGCATCTCCACCCCGCACTGTGGCTGGCCATACAGCTTGCCGTTGTATTCCACCCGTAGCGGCAGATGGACCTTGCTGTCCTGCCAGGCGTGGCCCAGTTCGTCCGGGGTGACTGCCACCGGCGAGAAGGCGGTGGCCGGCTTGCTCTGGAAGAAGCCAAAACCCTTGGCCAGCTCGGCCGGAATCAGGTTACGCAAGGTGACATCGTTTACCAGCATCAGCAGGCGGATATGCCCGGCGCAATCGTCAAGCTGGCTGCCCAGCGGCACATCGTCGGTAATCACCGCCACTTCACCTTCAAAATCCAGCCCCCAGCTGACATCGGCCAGCGGAATATCGGCATGCGGCGGCAAGAAGGTATCCGAGCCGCCCTGATACATCAGCGGGTCCTGGTAAAAGCTGGCCGGTACTTCGGCACCGCGCGCCTTGCGTACCAGCTCCACGTGATTGAGGTAGGCGCTGCCATCGGCCCATTGATAGGCACGCGGCAAGGGGCTGTGGCAGGCGGACTGGTCGAAGGCGACGGCACCGTTGACCGCCCCCTGGTTCAGCGCGGCATACACTTCCTGCAAGGCTGGTTGGCAGCGGCTCCAGTCATCCAGCGCAGCCTGCAGGCTGGCGGCGATATGCGGTACGGCGACGGCTTGGCTGAGGTCGCGGCTGACAACCATCAGCTGGCCATCGCGGGTGTGATTGCGGTAGGTGGCAAGTTTCATCGGTGTGCTTTCCTTGACGGGCGGTGTGGCGCGTCGCGCCGGCCGCCCGGTGATCTGGTTCAGGTCTTGGGCTTCCAGCTGTCGACATAGCCGGTCCACTCCACCGCAGGCAGGCCGGGGCCTTGCTCCAGCGCGCTGCGGGTATCAATCATCACCGCCACTTCGTCGGTGAATTTCTTCGGCTCGGTCATGGCCTTGGCAAAAGCCTTGGGATGCGGGCCATGGGTGAAGCCGGCCGGATGGAAGGTGAGCATGCCGGGCTTGATATTGTCGCGGCTGAAAAAGTCACCGGCATGGTAGAAGATGACTTCGTCGTAGTCGTCATTGTTGTGATAGAACGGCACCTTGAGCGCACCGGGGTCGGATTCGATGGGGCGCGGCACAAAGGTACACACCACAAAGCCATCCGCCACAAAGGTGCTGTGCGCCGAGGGCGGCAGGTGATAACGATGGCTCATCAGCGGGCGGATGTCGCGCCAGTTGATGCGCGCCACCGCGATATTGCCGTGCCAGCCGATGGCATCCAGCGGATTGAACGGATAGGTCACGGTGGACAGCGCATTCAGGCGCTTGATCACCACCTGCCACTCGTCCTCGGTCTGCTGCGCCTTGAAGGCATCGTCGATGGCCGGCACATCCAGCATGGCCTCATCGAAAATGGCATGCGGCCCCACCAGTCCCTTGTCCGGCAGCTGGTAAGCGCCATTGCTGGCCTCGATCAGCAGCATGGTGGTGGTGTCGGCCGGCTCGATACGCCAGCTGGTAGAGCGTGGAATCAGGATGTAATCGCCATCGCGATAGCTCAGGTGGCCGTAGTCGCAAAACAGCTCGCCGCTGCCGGCATGAATGAATAACAAATCATCGCCATCGCCATTGCGGAACAACTGGGTCATGGCCTGGCTGCAGGTCCAGATACGCAGCTGGCACTGGCTGTTGTGCAAGACCAGCGGGGCGGACCAGGGGGCTGCCACGTCCTTGGGCAGTTCGTTCAGGTCGAAGGCGCGCGGCTGGAGCGGCCCTTCCCAGGCCGACCAGCCGGTGGGCGGGTGCTTGTGATGCAGATGGGTGGCCGGGCCGAAAAAACCGCTGCGCCCGACTTCACGTTCATAAATGCCCTCGGCCGGCAGATCGGCATGGGCCTGACGGGAGATTGTCCCTTCCCGGTGCGGGAAACTTATCCATTTGCGCATGGGCCATTCCTTGCGCCTGTGGCGCGCCAGGCGCCGCAGGCTGTCGATTTAGCGGGGCGGCGCGCAGTAGCAGGCTGCGCGCCACGCAGTCACGGTGCGGATCAGTCGGCCTTCAGCACGCCACGGCGGATCTGGTCTTCTTCAATGGATTCAAACAAGGCGCGGAAGTTGCCCTCGCCAAAGCCCTCGTTGCCCTTGCGCTGGATGATTTCAAAGAAAATCGGCCCGATGACGGTTTCGGTAAAAATCTGCAACAGAATGCCGGCGCCTTCGACCGGCGCGCCATCGATCAGGATGCTGTTCTTGCGCAGGCGGGCCAGGTCCTCGCCATGGCCGGGCACGCGGCTGTCCACCTTGTCGTAGTAGGTGTCCGGGGTATCCAGGAAGCGGGTGCCAGCGGCTTTCAGCGTTTCCACCGTCTGGTAGATGTCGCGGGTGGTCAGCGCGATGTGCTGGATGCCTTCGCCATGGTATTCGCGCAGGAATTCCTCGATCTGGCTCTTGTCATCGGACGATTCGTTGATGGGAATGCGGATCTTGCCGCAGGGGCTGGTCATGGCCTTGGACACCAGGCCGGTGAGCTTGCCTTCGATATCGAAGTAGCGGATTTCACGGAAATTGCCGATGCCGGTGTAGAAATCCGCCCACTTGCCCATATTGCCGCGGAAAACATTGTGGGTCAGGTGGTCGATCTCGACCAGGCCGACACCCGCCGGGTGCTGCTCCACGCCCTCCAGCGGCAGGAAATCCACATCGTAGATATTGTGCGCCGGGCCGTAGCGATCGACAAAGTACAGTGCCGAGCCACCGATGCCTTCCACCGCGGGAATGTTCAGTTCCATCATGCCGATGGGTCGCACATAAGGCTTGGCACCGTGGGCCAGCGCATATTCATAGGCCCTGGCCGCATCCTTGACCCGCCAGGCCATGGCACAGGCGGAGGGGCCGTGCACCTTGCCAAATTCATTGGCGGGCTGGGTGGGTTCGCCATTCAGGATGAAATTGATGTCGCCCTGACGGTACAGGCTGACATTCTTGCTGCGATGGCGTGCGACCTCGATAAAACCCAGCGACAGGAACAGCTGGCGCAGATCGGCAATGCCTTCGGCAGTGGGGGCGGTGTACTCGACAAACTCGAAACCGTCGGTCGCCAGCGGGTTTTGCAGCAGTGCTTCCATTTTCATCTTTTCTCCTCTTTATCCATTGGCTGCGCGGACCTGGATCACAAGCCGGGCGCAATGGCTGATGTGCAATACGGCAAGGGTCACAACCGGCCGGGCACGGCAGCAGCAGTCAAGACAGGGGGACAATGGACAAAGCGGAGGAGATGGCGGCGCGTCGGCAAGTCGGCAGGCGGCACAGCGCAGGGCGGCTGTACAGGCAAACCGGCCGGCCGCAACGGGCCAGACCCGGCAGGTGCACGCAGTGGGGTGCGCCATGCCGTTGCGACAGCCGGGGCTGTCGTCTTTCCCTGGCGGCACGATTGTGTGTGTCTCACCGGGGGCTCTCCTCTATCTTTGCCGACATTATCCAGTGATCTCGCGCCACCGTGTAAAATGTCCGGGTTAGGCTATTTATTCTAGGGAAAACGCCTGGCAATTTTCTTGCAAACATTCCCCAGACAAACAATAACTAGAAATATAATTTCAAAAAATTCAAATCAGAGGAGTTTACATGCCAAGTCTTACGCTAGATAAGACAGACTTGCGCATCCTGTCGGAGCTGCAGCTCAACGGCAGGTTGACCAATGTGGAGCTTGCGGAAAGAGTGGCCCTTTCTCCCTCACCTTGCCTGAGACGTCTCAAGCAACTGGAGGAGTCCGGCGTCATCCGTCAATATGTCGCCCTGCTCGACCCGGCAAAAATCGGCCTCGGTTTGCAGGCCTATGTCCGTGTCGTGCTGGAGAAGCGTGGCAATACCCATGTGCAAAGTTTCATCGATGCCGTCCAGCGCTGGCCGGAAGTGATCAATTGCTTTGCAATGACCGGGGAAATGGACTACCTCTTGCAAGTTTATTTTGAAGATCTGGAACATTTCTCGCGCTTTGTCATGGATGAGCTGCTACAACAGCAAGGCGTGGAAGATGTGAAATCCAGCTTTGTCCTGAAAGAAATCAAGCGCACGACCTCGCTACCGCTCAGCCAGCTCCGCAGCCTGTGAGCCGGCCTGCCCGCCTGAAGCGCTGCGCCATCCGATATATCCTGGAGGAATAAGCAAAGGCCCCGGCATGAGCATGATCCGAAAACTGCACTCCCTGTCCCTGGCTGTTGCAATAATGTTGCACAGTACGGCATGGGCATTTTCGGTCACTTTCATTTCGCCGGGGCGCCATGACGAAGCGTATTGGCTCAGTGCAACGCGGGCCATGCAGGCGGCGGCACAGCAACTGGATATCCAGCTGGAAGTGCTGTACGCCGAACGCGATCCCTTGCAGATGGTCAAGCTGACCCGCACCGTCACCCTGCGCCGCCACAAACCGGACTACCTGCTGCTGGTCAACGAAAAACTGACCGGCCCCGCCCTGCTGTCGCTGGCGGAGCAGGCCGGCATCCCCTGCTTTCTCAGCTTCAACCAGCTCACCCCCACCCAGTTACGCAACAGCGGCCTGCCGCGGCAAAGGCTGAAACACTGGCTGGGCTCGCTGGCGCCGGACAATGCCACCGCCGGCACGCTCACCATGCAGGGACTGCTGAGCGAGGCCAGCCGGCACTTTCCCCCCGGCACGCCACTGCATGTGCTGATGATGGCCGGCGACCACGCCACCCCGGCCTCCAGCGAACGGGTGGCCGCCGCCCAGCGCGTGCTGGCGGCCCATCCGGAGGTGCGGCTGACGCAGCTGGTTTATGGCGAATGGGAACGCCAGCGCGCCTTGCAGCAGGGGCTGTGGCTGTTGCAACGCCATCCGCAGATCAATCTGGTGTGGGCAGCCAATGACGAAATGGCCTTCGGCCTGGAAGAAGCCATCCATCGCAGCGGCAAGCAAGCCGGCCGCGAGGTACTGCTCAGCGCCATCAACAACTCACAGCAAGCCATGGTCGAACGCCAGCAAGGACGGCTCAGCGCCCTGGCCGCCGGCCATTTCATGACCGGGGCCTGGAGCCTGGTGCTGCTGTACGACTATCAACACGGCCGCGACTTCGCCAGCGAAGGCCTGCAGCTGCAACCGGCCATGTTCAGCAGCATTTCCGCGCCACAAGCCCTGCACTTTCAGCATCGATTTGCCGATAATGATTTCAGCAGCATCCGTTTCAGACAGTTCAGCAAATTTGCCAATCCAGCCCTGCAGCACTACGCCTTTCGCTTCAACATGGTGCTGGACTAGCCGCTGCTGGCGCGATGCGTACTAGCGCACGCGTGTTGGCCACCTTGCACCACGGACGCAATGCCTTTTTGTGAGCCGCTCTTAACAAACTCTGCCGTGCCGCATCGCGCTAACAGGCCATAGGAGCTGGCATATGCCAACCCGCAGACTCACCCGCCAGCTGATCTGGCAGCTGCTGCTGTATACCTTGCTGTTCGGGGCTGTGGTGACCGGCCTGAAAGCCGCCCTGGTCTGGCGCAACGGTCAGCAGCAGATGGATGCGATACCGGCCACGGTATCGCGCCTCTACCTGCCGTTGCTCAGCCAGAGTGCCTGGGATGTGGATATTCCGGCCATCCAGCTGCAGTTACGGCTGATCGCGCAGATTCCCGGCGTGCAGAGTGTGGTCCTGCGCACCGAGCTGGGCCAGTCGCTGCGCTATGACAACCCGGAACAGGGCGGGCCGGATAATAGCGGCCAATACCAGCTGCCCCTGTACTCGCCACACAGCATGGAGGCAATTGGCAGCCTGCAGCTGACCGTTTCCCGCCAGCACATCTACAGCGCCATGCGCCAGGAAGTGGCCAGCGCCACCCTGGCCTTCCTGCTGGGCTTCTTCGGCCTGGCCCTGCTGCTGTGGCTGCTGTTCAACCGCCGGCTGGTGCGCCCGCTGCAAGGCATGGCGGAAATCGTGCGCAACTATCAGCCCGGCATGCAGCTGCCACCGCTACTGCCCGGCCAGCAGCATGGCCAGATCGACAATGAGCTGAGCGAACTGGCGCTGGCCTTCCGCAGCATGAGCAACAATATCAGCCACTACCTGCAGGAAAGGCAGCGGATCGAAAACGAACTGGCCAGCCATCGCGACCAGCTGGCCGGCCTGGTGACCGCACGCACGCGCGAGCTCAAGCAGCTGCTCAGCTTTCAGCAGCTGATTGCCGGCATTTCCACCCGCTTCATCAATATTCCGCTGCATGACATCGATCAGGCCACACAGATGGCACTGGGCGAGATCGGACACTTCATGCAGGTAGAGCGCTGTTATCTGATCAGCTTTGCCGATGACTGGCTGGTCAATACCGTGCACGAATGGTGCGCTTCCGGCATCCCGCCCACCACCCACGCCCTGCAAGGCCAGAGCATGCTGCAGCGCAGCTGGGCCTGTCAGCAATTGCAGGAGCATGGCCTGCTGTCAGTGGATACGCTGGCTGCGCTGCCCGAGCAGGCCGTGCTGGAGCGCCAGGAACTGGAAGAACACGGGGTACAAAGCCTGTTCATGCTGCGCATCGATCACATGGGCCGCCCGGTGGGGCTGTTCGGCTGCGACATGGTGAGCCACCCGCGCCAGTGGCTGGGCAAGGAACAGCAGCAGGCGCGCCTGCTGGGTGAAACGCTGGCCAATACCATCATCCGCCGCCAGCAGCTGCAGGCACTGGGCCTGGCTCAGCAGCAGCTGCACGCCGCCAATGCCGACCTGGCGCGCATGGCCTTCAGCGATGGCCTGACCGGCATTGCCAACCGGCGCCATTTCGACGAGCAGCTCGCCCTGTGCGTCCGCGAGGCGCGCGACCAAGGCAAGGCGCTGAGCGTCTTGCAGATCGACATCGATTTTTTCAAGCAATTCAATGACAGCTATGGCCACCTCGCCGGCGACCAGTGCCTGCGCCAGGTGGCGCTCTGCATACAGTCACAGCTCCCCGCCGCCACCGATCTGGTGGCGCGGGTAGGCGGCGAGGAATTCGCCGTGCTGTTGCCGGGCTACCAGGCCACGGCGGCGGCCACGCTGGCAGAAGCCATCCGCCAGGCCGTCTGGCAGCTGGCCATTGCCCATGGTCGCAGCAGTGCCGGCGACCGGGTCACCATCAGCATCGGCGTGGCCAGCCTGCAGGGACCGCCACAGTCCGAACACCAGCTGATGCGCGATGCCGACAAGGCGCTGTATCTGGCCAAGCACCGGGGGCGCAACCGGGTGGAAACGGCCGGCGCCCATGCGGCAACACCGCACAGCGGTTGATCTGCGGCGTCGCCCGACCATGCAAAAAGCCCGGCAATGCCGGGCTTTCTCATGATGGCATGCTAGCGCTTACAAACCCAGTCGCTGCCATACGGTGGACACCAGGCCCGCCTGGTTCAGGGTGTAGAAGTGCAGGCCCGGCGCGCCATTGGCCAGCAGACGGTCGCACAGCTCGGTCACCACATCCAGCCCCAGGGCGCGGATGGAGGCCGTGTCGTCATAGTAGGACTGCATGCGCTGACGCAGCCAGCGCGGCACTTCGGCCCCGCACATGTCGGAGAAGCGGCACAGCTGGCCAAAGTTGGCAATCGGCATGATGCCCGGCACGATGGGGATGTCCACACCACGCGCCTGCGCCTCGTCGACAAAGCGGAAGTAGGCATCGGCATTGAAGAAATACTGGGTCATGGCCGAGTTGGCACCGGCTTTGACCTTGCGCACGAAATTGTTCAGGTCGTCCTCGGCCGACTTGGCCTGCGGATGGAATTCCGGATAGGCCGCCACTTCGATATGGAAATGGTCGCCATGCTCGCTGCGGATGAACTCGACCAACTCGTTGGCATAGCGGAATTCACCAGCGGCCACCATGCCGGACGGCATGTCACCACGCAGCGCCACGATGTGACGGATGCCGTGATTGCGGTATTCGTTGAGGATGGCGCTGATGTTTTCCCGCGTCGAGCCGATGCAGGACAGATGCGGCGCGGCGGCATGGCCTTCGCTGCGGATTTCCAGCACGGTGGACAGGGTGCCATCGCGGGTGGTGCCGCCAGCACCGAAGGTCACCGAGAAAAACTGCGGCTTGAACTGCGCCAGCTGCTGGCGCGTGGTACGCAGCTTGGCCACGCCTTCGGGGGTCTTGGGCGGGAAAAACTCGAAGCTGAAGGTTTTTTTCTGTTGGTTCATGATCGTCTCTGTCCCTGCTCGGAGCGGCAGGCTTTGTTTTTATACTGCAGCGTGTCAAAGCGGTAGCAGCCCGCGGATAGAAAAACGGACAGGTGCATTCTACCCTGCCCTGTCCGTTTGCCTTACAGCCCGCTATCAATAACGATAGTGCGCCGGCTTATAAGGACCCTGCTTGGGCACGCTGATATAAGCAGCCTGCTCGTCGGTCAGCTCGGTCAGGTTGGCACCGATACGCTTCAGGTGCAGGCGGGCCACTTTTTCGTCCAGATGCTTGGGCAGCACATAGACTTCCTTGCCGTACTTTTCACCGTGCTGGAAGATTTCCATCTGCGCCAGCACCTGGTTGGTGAAGGAGTTGGACATCACGAAGCTGGGGTGGCCGGTGGCGCAGCCCAGGTTCACCAGGCGGCCTTCGGCCAGCAGGATGATGCGCTTGGCCGGTTCATTACCCTGAGCCGGGAAGATGATGTGATCCACCTGCGGCTTGATGTTGTCCCACTGGTATTGGCGCAGGCTGGCGACTTCGATTTCGCTGTCGAAGTGGCCGATATTGCACACGATGGCGTTGTTGCGCATCTTGACCATGTGATCATGGGTGATCACCGACACATTGCCGGTGGTGGTGACGAAGATGTCGCCCTGGTCGGCCACATCATCCATGCGTACCACGCGGTAGCCTTCCATCGCGGCTTGCAGCGCGCAGATCGGGTCCACTTCGGTCACCCACACGGTGGCACCCAGGCCACGCAGGCTCTGGGCGCAGCCCTTGCCCACATCACCGTAACCCAATACCACGGCCACTTTGCCGGCGATCATCACGTCGGTGGCGCGCTTGATGCCATCCACCAGCGATTCGCGGCAGCCGTACAGATTGTCGAACTTGGACTTGGTGACCGAGTCGTTGACGTTGAAAGCCGGGAACGGCAGGCGGCCTTCCTTTTGCATCTGGTACAGGCGATGCACACCGGTGGTGGTTTCTTCGGTGACGCCCTTGATATGCGGCAGACGCTTGGAGTACCAGTGCGGGTCCACTTCCAGATAACGGGCAATGGCGGCAAACAGCGCGGTTTCTTCTTCATTGGCCGGGTGGCTGATCACGCTGCGATCCTGTTCGGCCTTGCTGCCCAGCATCAGCAGCAAGGTGGCGTCGCCGCCATCGTCCAGAATCATGTTGGCTTCCTGACCCTCAGGCCATTCGAAGATCTTGTGGGAGAACTCCCAGTACTCGTCCAGGCTCTCGCCCTTGAAGGCAAACACCGGGATATTGGCCGCGGCAATGGCAGCAGCGGCGTGGTCTTGCGTGGAGAAGATATTGCAGGAAGCCCAGCGTACATCGGCACCCAGTGCCACCAGGGTTTCGATCAGCACCCCAGTCTGGATGGTCATGTGCAGCGAACCGGCGATGCGCGCACCACGCAGCGGCTTCTGGTGCGCGAATTCTTCGCGCAGCGCCATCAGTCCGGGCATTTCGGTTTCGGCGATTGCCAGTTCCTTGCGCCCCCAGGCGGCAAGGTTGATGTCGGCGACATGGAAATCGGTGAATTCAGCCATCGTGCAAAGTCCTTTTACACGCCGGCCAGAACGCGGCTCACCCGCTATTCCGGCTTCGGCACGGAGTTTAGTCAGGTGAGCGCCGTTTGCAAGAAGCCCGAGCCTGGGGATGAACCTCGCAGCGCTCCTCGGGAGTGCCGTAATTATACCTAGAGACGTAAAAATGTGGATGAAACTTCGCTGACAGGGGTTACACTTCAACATTGCCATCAGCATAGTCATATTGCATAGAGAAGCGCATGTCCTTTGTATTCACCACCATTTCAGCGACTGCCGGCCTGGCTGCACTGAGTGCTGCCACCATCGGCATCCTGGCTTGGGAGCGACGCCAGGTGACGGGCGCGCGCTGGCTGGCCTGGCTGATGCTGGCAGTGACGATATGGGCCGGCAGTGCCATGCTGGAATTGTCCTCTTCCATGCTGCGCGAGAAAATTTTCTGGTCCAAGCTGGAATACCTCGGCACTCTCAGCGCGCCAGTGTTGTTTTTCCTGCTGGCCGCCGACTACAACCAGCTGGACAAGGCACTGCGCCTGCGCAGCATCGCCATGCTGTTCCTCATCCCCCTGCTCAGTCTGGCGCTGGCCATCAGCAATGAACGGCACGGCCTGATCTGGAGCAGTTATCAGCCTTCACCATCTGGCTATAATTTGCTGATTTTCAACCACGGCCCCTTGTTCTGGCTGCTGGTCGCCGGCTATTCCTATCTGATGATGCTGCTGGGCTCCTTGCTGTTGCTGCGGACCCTGCACTTTTACCCTCCCCATTACCGTGGCCAGTCGCTGATCCTGATGCTGGGCGCCATCGTTCCCTGGGCTGGCAATCTGCTTTATCTGTCCGGCAACATCCCTTTGCGCGGGCTGGACCCCACCCCCTTGTGCTTTGCCATCACCGGCATGGTGTTTGCCTTTGACCTGCTTTATCTGCGCATGCTGTATGTCGTGCCCATTGCCCGTGGCAATGCCTTCAATGCCATGGGGGATGGCATCGTGGTGATTGACCCCAACAAGACCGTGCTCGATATCAACCCGGCGGCGGCCAACCTGTTTGGCAAGCCAGCCGCCGTACTGTGCGGCCAGCCATTGCAGATTGCCGCACTGCTTGCGGTCGCCGATCAGGATGGGGCCCATCAGGTGGAACTGAATGGCCCGGGCTCACGCGCCATTCTGGAAGTACGCGCCTTTCCCATCCGGGAGTCGGGGGTCACCCTGGGTGGCCGCATGCTGGTGCTGCGCGACATTTCGCGCCAGCGCCGCGCCGAGGAAGCCTTGCATCAGGCTTATATGCAACTGAAAAACCGCATCGATGAAATCGAAACCCTGCAGGACACCCTGCGCGAACAGGCCCTGCACGACCCGCTGACCGGACTTTACAACCGTCGCTATCTGGAGGAGACGCTCAGCCGGGAAATCAGCCGGGCCGAACGCGAACAACAGCCGCTGACCTTTGCCCTGATCGATCTGGACAATTTCAAAGGGGTGAATGATCGCTACGGCCACATGGCCGGCGATCAGGTACTGTGTGCGCTGGCCGACCTGCTGCGCCGCCATTGTCGTCAGGCCGATATCGTTTGCCGGCTGGGGGGCGAGGAATTCATCGTGGTACTGCCTGCGGCTGATCAACGCAATGGCTGGATGCGGCTGGAAATGCTACGCCGCCGTTTTTCCGATTTGCGCTACAGGGTGGAAGGAGTGGAATTTTCGTCCACCTTCTCCTGTGGCATTGCCTGCTACCCCAGTGATGGCAATAGTTTCGCCAAACTTTACCAGCTGGCGGACATGGCCTTGTACGAAGCCAAGGCTCATGGCAAAAACCAGGTCAGGCTGCATGGCAATCCGCTGCAGGAGCTGACCGACATTCCCTTGCTGCAAGCCCACATGGTCAGCAAGGAACCATAAAAAAGCCGGGAACGCGTCCCGGCTTGGCATGGTACAGCAGTGGCCTTACTTGACGATGCGCAAGCTGGGCCGACCACTGGGCCGCGGTGCAGCGGCATCCTCTGCCTTGCCCGCGGCCGGCTCGGTTTCGCTGGCGGCGACCGGAGACAGCGCCGGAGCCGGTGCCGGTGCCGGCGTCGCCGCCGCACTGCCCAGCTCGACCTCGAAGCCCATCCCTTCGCCGGTTTCGCGGGCGAAAATGGACATCACATTGCCGACAGGCACCCAGATATCACGCGACACCCCGGCAAACCGCGCGGAAAACGACACCCATTCGTTGTCGATACGCAGGTTCTGGGTGGCCCCGGCTGCAATATTCAACACGATTTCGTTATTCTTCACATACTCGCGCGGGACATCGGCGTGCTCGTCCACCCACACCACCAGAAACGGCGTATGGCCATTATCCGTGCACCATTCATACAGGGCACGGATCATGTAAGGCTTGGTGCTGGCGCTCATGGTCATTCCTTACTTGCGCATGGCCTTTTCGGACGGGGTCAGCGAGTCAATGAAAGACTGGCGCTGGAAAATGCGTTCCGCGTACTTGAGGATGGGCGCAGCATGCTTGCCCAGGTCGATATTGTAATGCTCCAGGCGCCACATCAGCGGGGCGATGGCCACGTCGATCATGGAGAAGTCATCGCCCAGCATGAACTTCTGCTTGGCAAATACCGGGGCAATGGTGGTCAGGCCGTCACGGATGGCTTCACGGGCCTTGGTGGCTTCCTTGCCGGTTGCGCCTGCTTCCAGCACCTTCACATTGCAGAACAGCTCGTTCTCGAAACGGTGCAGGAACAGGCGGGCACGGGCACGCATCACCGGATCGGCCGGCATCAGCTGCGGGTGCGGGAAACGCTCATCGATGTATTCATTGATGATGTTGGATTCGTGCAGGATCAGGTCGCGCTCTACCAGTACCGGCACTTCGTTGTAGGGATTCATCACAGCCAGATCTTCCGGCTTGTTGTGAATGTCCACATCGATGATCTCGAAATCCATTCCCTTTTCATACAACACGATACGGCAACGTTGGCTGAAGGGGCAGGTAATTCCAGAATAAAGAGTCATCATGGCTAGCGGATATCCTTGACAGAGGCAATCATTTTCGATCGAAGCGGTGATTTTACCATTTTCAGGCAGGCAATTTCCACAACTACATCGCAAAGCCATGATTACAAAAGAAAAAAGGCGGAAATTTCCGCCTTTTTCGTCATGCAGCAGCCGGGCTTAATGCACGTCTTTCCAGTATTCCTTCTTCAGGAAGTAGGTCAGCGGCAACAGCAGCAGGCCCAGGAACATCAGTACCACATAGCCGATCTGGTGACGCTTGACTTGTGCCGGCTCGCCGATGAAGACCAGGTAGTTGGTCAGGTCAGCCATGCGCTTGTCAAACTCCACGGTATTGGCCTTGCCGTTTTCCAGCTTGGTCAGGCTACCGGCCTTGACCAGTTCGAGCTTGTGCTCTTCATGGCCAGCGGCGTTCTTCTCGATCTTCAGTACCTGCTCGCCCTGCATTTCCCACAGCACATGCGGCATGCCGACCTTGTCGAACACCAGGTTGTTCCAGCCGGTAGGACGAGTCGGATCACGGTAGAAGCCACGCAGATAGGCGTACAGGTAGTCAGCACCACGCGAACGCGCAATCAGCGACAGGTCCGGCGGTGCCGCACCCAGCCATACCTTGGCATCCTTCTTGTCCATGCTGATGTTCATCTGGTCGCCGATCTTGGCGCCGTCAGGCAGCAAGTTGGCCTTGATCTGCTCTTCGGACAGGCCGATGTCTTCCAGACGGTTGTAGCGCATGGCGCTGGCCGAGTGGCAGGACAGGCAGTAGTTACTGAAGATCTGCGCGCCGCGCTGCAGACTTTCCGTGTCCTGAATGTCGATCGGCGCCTTTTCCAGCGTCGGGCCTTCATTGGCCAGAACCGTGCCGCTGACCGGCAACACCAGCGCCATGGCAGCGATCAGGTGGCGGATTTTGCTTTTCATATGTCCTTTCCCCTTGCTTACACGTTGGTGCCGAACAGATAGGCCGCGATGATCGTCACCGCCACCAGCACCAGGAACTGCAACTGGCGCTTGCCATTGGTCTCCGTCACGCGGGTCGGTACCGGTACCGAGCCGACATCGTTCTTGGTGTAGAACGGCATACCCAGGAAGAAGGCAAAGTAGATGAACGAAAGAATCTGCGAAATCAGGGTACGGCCAGCCGTCGGCGGCATGGCGCCCAGCATGCCCAGACCGATGAAGGCGATGATGAACAAGACCAGCATGAACTTGAACTTCGGACCGCGATAACGGATGGACTTGACCGGCGAACGATCCAGCCACGGCAGGAAGGCAATCACCACCACCGCAGCGCCCATGCCGATCACACCCCATACCTGGGTACCCAGGAAGGACGGAATGGCACGCAGAATGGCGTAGAACGGGGTGAAGTACCATACCGGCGCGATGTGCGGCGGGGTCTTCAGCGGGTCAGCCTGGTCGAAGTTGGGATGCTCGAGGAAGTAGCCACCCATTTCCGGCAGGAAGAACACGATGGCGGAGAACACGATCAGGAACACGGCCACACCGAAGATATCCTTCACGGTGTAGTAGGGATGGAAAGGAATGCCATCCAGCGGGATGCCCTTTTCGTCCTTCAGTTTCTTGATTTCCACGCCGTCCGGGTTGTTGGAACCCACTTCGTGCAAGGCAATCAGGTGAGCCACCACCAGGGCCAGCAGCACCAGCGGCACAGCAATCACGTGCAGGGCGAAGAAGCGGTTCAGCGTGGCATCGGATACCACGAAGTCACCACGAATCCACACCGACAGGTCCGGACCGATGACCGGGATGGAACCGAACAGGTTCACGATCACCTGTGCGCCCCAGAAGGACATCTGGCCCCAGGGCAGCAGGTAACCCATGAAGGCTTCGGCCATCAGGCACAGGAAGATCAGGCAGCCAAACACCCACACCAGCTCGCGCGGCTGCTTGTAGGAGCCATAGATCAGGCCACGGAACATGTGCAGGTAAACCACCACGAAGAACATGGAGGCACCGGTGGAGTGCATGTAGCGGATGATCCAGCCACCGGCCACATCACGCATGATGTATTCCACCGAGGCGAATGCCACCGGAATGCCGGCACCATTGAGCGTGCCATCCGGCTTGTAGTTCATGGTGAGGAAGATACCGGTCACGATCTGGATAACCAGCACCAGCATGGCCAGCGAGCCGAAGAAGTACCAGAAATTGAAGTTCTTCGGTGCGTAGTACTCGGTAACGTGCTCTTTCAGCATCGACGACAGCGGGAAGCGATCGTCAATCCAGTTCAGCAGCTTTTGTCCTTTGCTCATTTTTCCCCCTAAGCTTATTTGTCGTCGCCAATCAGCAGGCGGGTATCGGACAGATACTTATGCGGCGGGATTTCCAGGTTCTTCGGAGCCGGCACACCCTTGAACACACGGGCAGCCAGGTCGAACTTGGAACCATGACACGGGCAGTAGAAGCCACCCAGCCATTCCGGGCCCAGATCGGCAGGTGCCAGATCAGGACGGAAGGTCGGCGAACAGCCCAGGTGGGTACAGATACCCACGGCCACCAGCAGTTCAGGCTTGATGGAGCGGCCTTCGTTCTGGCAGTACTTGGGTTGTTGGTCTACTTCGGACTTGGGGTCCACCAGCTTGGGGTCGTTCTTCGGCAGGTCGGCAACTTGCTGCTTGGTACGGGACAACAGCCATACCGGCTTGCCACGCCACTCGACGTTGATCTTCTGGCCCGGCTCCAGCTTGCTGATATCCACCTCAACCGGTGCGCCAGCAGCCTTTGCCCGTTCAGACGGGAAGAAACTCATCAGAAACGGCGTTGCCACCCCGGCAACGGCCACACCCCCAACAGCGCTGGTTGCTACCGTCAGAAACCGACGGCGCCCCGTATCGACTTGTTGTTCACTCATTACAGTCATCCTCAAACGTGGAAACCGAGCTCAAACTTCAAACCAGACGATTTTACCTGATTACCAGTAGGGACATGAAGCGCCTATGCAAATAAATTGAGCCAGGTTGGGTAGATTTGTCTAAACCGGATTGAAAAGATCGACAAATTCAACAGTTATGCCGGGTAAATGAGAAACCTTCTCGCCCAGCGCCTGCACGCCGTAGCGCTCGGTTACATGGTGCCCGGCGGCAATGAATGCCACGCCATACTCGTTGGCCAGATGGAAACATTGCTCCGAGACTTCGCCGGTGACAAATGCATCAACACCGAGCCGGATGGCTTCCTGAAAAAAAGACTGCGCCCCTCCCGTACACCAGGCCAGCCGGCGCACCGGCCGCTCGGCCGGGCCCAGCAGCATGGCCTGCCGGCCGAGGCTGAGCGAAATGGCCTCGGCCAGCTCTGCTGCCGTGGCAGCCGCCGGCCAGCGGCCATGCCATAACAATCCCTGCTCCCCCGTCTGTCCCTCGACCTGCCAGCCCAGTCGCTTGGCGAGCGTGGCGTTATTGCCCAGTTCTGCATGCCCATCCAGTGGCAGATGGTAAGCGATCAGGCTGATGTCATGCTGCAACAGTTTGGCCACGCGCGCACGCTTCATGCCCACCAGCCGGGCATCCTCTCCCTTCCAGAAATAGCCGTGATGCACCAGGATGGCATCGGCGCGGCGGGCAATCGCCACATCAATCAGTGCTTGTGAGGCAGTCACTCCCGTGATGATATGCCGTACCTCTGCCCTGCCCTCTATTTGCAAACCATTGGGCGCGTAGTCCTGATAGCGCCATGGCTCCAGCCATTCATCGATGCTGGCAATCAATTGCGGTAATTGCATGATCCGTCCTTGCGAAATGAGCTGCCGCCTATTGTGCCAGAGAAGCCAGCGGCACCCCGTCATCGTGCAGAAAAACAAAAACCCCGCACAAGTGCGGGGTTTTCAGGTTCAGCGAGAGGCCGAAGCAGCTTACATCATGCCGCCCATGCCACCCATGCCGCCCATGTCCGGCATGCCGCCAGCAGCCGGCTTGTCTTCCGGCAGTTCGGCGATCATGCAGTCGGTGGTCAGCATCAGGCCGGCAACGGAAGCAGCGTGTTGCAGGGCCGAGCGGGTTACCTTGGCCGGATCCAGCACGCCCATTTCCAGCATGTCGCCGTATTCGCCGGTAGCCGCGTTGTAACCGAAGTTACCCTTGCCTTCCAGCACCTTGTTCACCACGACCGACGGCTCGTCGCCAGCATTCTTGACGATCTGACGCAGCGGGGCTTCGATGGCCTTCAGCACGATCTTCACGCCAGCATCCTGATCGACGTTGTCGGTCTTCAGGCTGTCCAGGGTGGAACGGGCACGCAGCAGGGCCACGCCACCACCAGCTACCACGCCTTCTTCCACAGCGGCGCGGGTAGCGTGCAGCGCGTCTTCCACGCGAGCCTTCTTCTCTTTCATTTCCACTTCGGTGGCCGCGCCAACCTTGATCACGGCAACACCGCCGGCCAGCTTGGCCACGCGCTCTTGCAGTTTTTCGCGGTCGTAATCGGAAGAAGCTTCTTCGATCTGGCGACGGATTTCACCAACACGGGCCTGGATGGCATCAGCCTGACCAGCGCCATCGATGATGATGGTGTTTTCCTTGCCCACTTCGATACGCTTGGCTTGGCCCAGCATGTCGAGTGTGGCTTTTTCCAGGGTCAGGCCCAGTTCTTCGGCAATCACGGTACCGCCGGTCAGGATGGCGATATCCTGCAGCATGGCCTTGCGACGGTCGCCAAAGCCCGGAGCCTTGACAGCAACCACCTTCAGGATGCCGCGGATGGTGTTGACCACCAGGGTAGCCAGCGCTTCGCCTTCAACATCTTCGGCGATGATCAGCAGCGGACGACCGGACTTGGCTACTTGCTCCAGTACCGGCAGCAGGTCGCGGATGTTGGAAACCTTCTTGTCGAACAGCAGAACAAACGGATTGTCCAGAGCGGCAATCTGTTTTTCCTGATTGTTGATGAAGTACGGGGACAGGTAGCCGCGGTCGAACTGCATGCCTTCCACCACGTCCAGCTCGTTGTTCAGGCTCTTGCCGTCTTCAACGGTGATCACGCCTTCCTTGCCCACTTTTTCCATGGCGGTGGCGATGATTTCACCGATATCGGCATCGGAGTTGGCGGAAATGGAGCCAACCTGGGCGATTTCCTTGCTGGTGGCACATGGCTTGGCGATCTTGGCGATTTCACCTACCAGGGAAATCACCGCCTTGTCGATGCCACGCTTCAGGTCCATCGGGTTCATGCCGGCGGCAACAAACTTCATGCCTTCCTGCACGATGGCCTGTGCCAGTACGGTGGCAGTGGTGGTACCGTCGCCGGCCACGTCGGAAGTCTTGGAAGCCACTTCCTTCACCATCTGCGCGCCCATGTTTTCGAACTTGTCTTTCAGTTCGATTTCCTTGGCAACGGAAACACCATCCTTGGTGATGGTCGGCGCGCCAAAGGAGCGGTCCAGTACCACGTTGCGGCCTTTCGGGCCCAGGGTCACCTTGACAGCGTCAGCCAGGATGTTGACGCCAACCACCATCTTGGCACGAGCGGAATCACCAAACTTTACGTCTTTTGCAGCCATTCTCAAATCTCCAGAATTCTATAGGGTCGTTTAGAAGTCGGTATGGGTCGGAATTACTCGACGATGCCCATTACATCTTCCTCGCGCATCACGAGGACTTCTTCACCGTCAACCTTGACGGACTGACCGGAGTACTTGCCGAAAATCACTTTGTCACCAACTTTCAGTTCCAGCGGACGGCGCTCGCCATTGTCCAGAACCTTGCCGTTACCGACAGCCAGCACCTCGCCCATGTCGGGCTTTTCAGCAGCTGCACCCGGCAGAACGATACCGGAAGCAGTCTTTTCTTCAGCCTCAAGGCGCTTGATAACAACACGATCGTGCAGCGGACGAATTGCCATTGATCTCTCCTAATACAAGTGGCTGTTGAAAGCAAAAATCATCTGCCAGGATGGCAGTACGGGGCGGGCTTTAGCACTCACCCCTGACGAGTGCTAATAATAGGGACGGGGAAACGATGTTTCAAGAGGGGGGCCGGCAAAAACTTGCCAGCCCTTGCCGGCATTAAGTGAAGGTTCAGCGCGAAGAGTCGTCGCGCCGCAACACCATCCAGCGCGGGGTCTTGAAACGGACAATCATGCGGTACAGCCGCAGATAGGCCAGTACAAACAGCAGCACCAGCAGCATCAGCACCCAGGTGTGATTCCAGAACAGCATGGCCGGCACCACCGAAAAAGAGGCCAGGGCCCACAGATAAGGGGAGGTCATGCTATTGCGCTGGGTCAGATGGTGGGCCTCTTTGGAGCCGACCATCCACAACACCATGCGCTTGTACACCATCTGGTGCAGATGGAGTGCATCCGGGTAGCCCACCGCCCGCCCCTGCAGAAACTTGCGCCGGTAAATGGAAAAAATAGTCTCAAAAACCGGATAAATCACACACAACAGGGGAAACCACGGCGACACCGCCGGATTGCGCGCCACCAACAATACGGATATTTCGGCAATCATGAAGCCGATCAGATAGGCTCCGCCATCTCCGGCAAAAATCAGCCCACGCGGAAAATTCCAGAACAAAAAACCGAAGATGGCTCCGACCATGGCAAAGCACACGCTCATCAATACAATGTCCTGCACTTTAAAGCAGACATAAGCAATGGCCAGGAAGATGAACACCGCCACCATGCCCGACAAGCCGTTATAACCATCGATGATGTTGACCGCATGCGCCACGCCGCCCACTGCCACCATGGTCAGCAGCAGGGACAGCCACCAGTAATGCCCCAACAAGGTATCGATCAGCGGAATATCCAGTCGAGCCAGCCCGGCCCCCAGCAGGAAATAGCCCAGCGCCGCTGCCACAAAGGTGGCGAGCAGGCGCGGCAAAGGGCCGATTTTCTTGGTGAGATCCTCGACAAAGCCCGCAGCAAATGCCGGCAAGGCCGACAACAACAGTAACAAAACCCAAACCGAAGAATTCAGAAATCCAGATAGCGCACACCCGACAATCAGACCAATCATGATGGGCAATCCACCAATTCTGGGCACTGGTGTCGCATGAAATTTCTGCACACCATTGACATCACTATCCGTTGAATAGCGGGAATGCAAATGAGAGTAACGGATCAACAACAGCCCCGAAAAAAGCGAAGCCGACAGCGCGAGCAATAGTATCTGCAACATAGGAAGTCAGGGCCTGAAAGGGCGTAAAAGTGTAATTAACCGTATTCGTAGAGCAGTCACAGGACCGTCCGGTAAGAAGCTGGCCGATTTTGTCTTATAATATCCGCCTTGCAAGCGGATACATTGCAATAATTAACAGCGGGCTACTTTACCATGGCTCTGCCCATAGCAAAAACCACTTACTTATTGGAATTGTTAAATGATATTGGTGACTGGCGGTGCCGGCTTCATTGGAGCCAACTTTGTTCTGGACTGGCTGAATGGCAGTGACGAAGCTGTCATCAACCTGGACAAGCTGACTTACGCCGGCAATCTGCAAACCCTCTCCAGCCTGGAAAACAACCGACGCCACCTGTTTGTCCAGGGCGATATTGGCGACCGGGAACTGGTCAGCCGACTGCTACAGGAGCATCAGGTCCGCGCTGTCATCAATTTCGCAGCAGAAAGCCATGTTGACCGCTCCATCCACGGCCCTGGCGACTTCATTCAGACCAATGTCGTGGGCACTTTCAACCTGCTGGAAGCGGTGCGCGCTTACTGGAATGGTCTGGAAGGCGAAACCAAAGCAGCCTTCCGCTTCCTGCACGTTTCCACCGATGAAGTGTACGGGACCCTTTCCGCCACTGACGCACCATTCAGTGAAAACAACCGCTACGAACCCAACAGTCCGTACTCGGCCAGCAAGGCCGCCTCGGACCACCTGGTACGCGCCTGGCACCATACTTACGGCCTGCCGGTCCTCACTACCAACTGCAGCAACAACTACGGCCCCTATCACTTCCCGGAAAAGCTGATTCCGCTGGTCATCCTGAATGCACTGGCCGGCAAACCCTTGCCCATTTACGGTGATGGCCAGCAAATCCGCGACTGGCTGTATGTCAAAGACCATTGCAGTGCCATCCGCACCGTGCTGGCGCAAGGTCGCCTGGGTGAAACCTATAATGTTGGCGGCTGGAACGAAAAAGCCAATCTGGACGTTGTCCACACCATTTGCAGCATTCTGGACACCTTACGCCCCAAAGCCGATGGTACAGGCTACGCCGAGCAGATCACCTATGTGCAGGACCGCCCCGGCCATGACCGCCGTTATGCGATTGATGCACGCAAGCTGGAACGCGAGCTGGGCTGGAAACCGGCAGAAACCTTTGAAAGCGGCATCCGCAAAACCGTAGAGTGGTATCTGGATAATCAGGACTGGGTCAGCAACGTCACCAGCGGCAATTATCGCCAATGGCTGGAGCAACACTACGGGAACAAGGCATGAGCCGCATCCTGATTACCGGCATCAATGGCCAGCTAGGCTTTGAGCTGCGCCGCTCGCTGGCCATGCTGGGCGAGTGCATCTGCCTGGATCGCCAGCAACTGGATCTTTCCCGCCCAGCTGACATTGCCGCAGTGCTGGATCAAACCCAGCCAGACGTCATCGTCAATCCGGCAGCCTACACCGCCGTGGACAAGGCAGAGAGTGACGCCGAGCTGGCCCATGCCGTGAATGCCGCCGCGCCGGCCGCGATGGCCGACTGGGCCGCGGCAAATAATGCACTGCTGCTGCACTACTCCACCGACTATGTGTTTGATGGTGACAAGGCCACTTCTTATGAAGAGGACGATGCCACCAACCCGCAGTCCATTTATGGCTTGAGCAAATGCCGGGGTGAACAGGCCATTCGTGCCAGTGGTGCAGACCACATCATCCTGCGCACCAGCTGGGTGGTGGGGGCACATGGCGGCAACTTCCTCAAGACCATCATGCGCCTGGCGCGCGAACGCGACAGCCTGAACGTGGTGGCCGACCAGATTGGCGCGCCCACCCCCGCGGCACTGATTGCCGATATCAGCGCCCACATCATCAAACAGTGGCAAACCAGTCAGGACAAAACACTGCTTGGCACCTACCACCTCACCAGCAGCGGCAGCACCAGCTGGCATGGTTATACCGAATTCCTGCTTGCGCTGGCGGAACGTTACGGTGTCGCACTTCAACTGAAGCCGGAAAACCTGCACGCCATTCCCGGCAGCGCCTACCCCACCCCAGCAAAACGCCCCGGCAACTCCAGGCTGAATTGCAGTAAAATCGAGGGCAATTTCGGCCTGATCATGCCAGCATGGCAGAGCGGCGTGGAACAGGTGTTCCAGCAGATCTTCAATTCCTGATGCAGGACGCAAGCAGATGAAACGTAAAGGCATCATCCTGGCGGGGGGCAGCGGCACCCGCCTGTACCCCGCCACACTGGCCGTCAGCAAACAATTGCTGCCCATCTACGACAAGCCGATGATCTACTACCCGCTCAGCACCCTGATGCTGGCCGGGATCCGGGACATCCTGATCATCTCCACCCCGCAGGACACCCC
Organism: Aquitalea sp. ASV15; assembly: GCF_016429115.1. Classification (NCBI taxonomy): domain Bacteria; kingdom Pseudomonadati; phylum Pseudomonadota; class Betaproteobacteria; order Neisseriales; family Chromobacteriaceae; genus Aquitalea; species Aquitalea sp. ASV15. The sequence goes on from NZ_JAELTZ010000008.1 coordinate 26,520, forward strand.
GCGCTTCGAACAGCTGCTAGGCGATGGCAGCCAGTGGGGCATCAGCCTGCAATACGCGGTACAACCCAGCCCGGACGGACTGGCACAGGCCTTCATCATTGGCGAAAACTTCCTGGCCGGCGCGCCTTCGGCACTGGTGCTGGGCGACAATATCTTCCATGGCCATGACTTCCCCAAACTGCTGAAAGCGGCCAACGCCAAACAGCAAGGTGCCAGTGTGTTTGCCTACCACGTACAGGACCCGGAGCGCTATGGCGTGGTGGAATTCGATGCTCAGGGCAAGGCCTTGTCCATCGAGGAAAAACCTGCCACTCCGAAGTCCAACTATGCCGTCACCGGCCTGTACTTCTACGACAATCAGGTCGTCGACATCGCCAAATCCATTCGCCCCTCAGCGCGCGGCGAGCTGGAAATCACCGATGTCAACAATCACTACCTGCAACAAGGCCAGCTGGATGTACAGACCATGGGCCGTGGCTATGCCTGGCTGGATACCGGCACCCACGAATCCATGCTGGAAGCCAGCCAGTTCATTGCCACCGTGGAAAACCGTCAGGGCCTGAAAGTAGCCTGCCTGGAAGAAATTGCCTACGTGCAGCACTGGATTGATGCATCCCGGCTGGAACAGCTGGCGCAACCGCTAAAGAAAAATGCCTACGGGCAATACCTGCTGCAGCTGCTGAAGTAAGAAAGCAAGCCATTCATGAAAATCATCGATACCGCCATTGCGGACGTCAAAATCATTGAACCTGCCGTATTCGGTGACGACCGAGGTTTTTTCTTCGAAAGCTTCAACCAGCAGCACTTTGATCAGGCTATTGGCCGCAAAGTTGAGTTTGTTCAGGACAACCACAGCCGCTCCAGCAAGGGTGTGTTGCGTGGGCTACACTACCAGATGCCACCTTTTGCCCAAGGCAAGCTGGTACGCTGCACGCTGGGCGAAGTGTATGACATTGCTGTGGATATCCGCCGTAGCTCGCCTACATTCGGTCAATGGGTTGGTGTCATGCTGTCTGCTGACAACAAGCGTCAACTGTGGATTCCGGAAGGCTTTGCCCACGGTTTCCTTACCCTAAGCGAACATGCTGAAGTGCAGTACAAGGCTAACGCCTACTGGAACGTCAACGCGGAACGCTCAATCCTCTGGAATGATCCGCAACTGGATATCGCATGGCCACTGAACAACATCGAGCCCATCCTGTCCGCCAAAGATATGGTAGGCGAGCGCTTTGCGAAGGCCGAGCTCTCCAACTGACCCCGAACCAAGACTCCCCATGCATGTAAGCGCCTCTCTGGTTCTGTACAACAATCCGGCTGCACAATTGCAACGGCTGCTGGCCAGCATTAACGCTAGCACTATGCCCATTCATCTGGTAGTACAGGACAACTCGCCCAAAACGACGCTGGCTGCACTTTTTGGTCGACATGACTATCGTCACAGCGGCAGCAACATTGGCTTTGGCGCGGCACACAATCGGGCCATTGCCGGTCTGCACAGCGATGTGCATCTCATCCTGAATCCGGACATCGAATTCAGCGCCGACACGGTAACAAAACTCATTGCTCCGCTGGAGGAAAAGGCTGACATCGTCGCCTGCGCACCGTTGGTGCGCTACCCTGATGGCCGCCTGCAGCGACTGAATAAACTGCTGCCCACACCAGCCAACCTGTTTGCCCGCCGCTTTCTACCCTTTCTGGCCAAGCGACTCGACTACGACTACGAAATGCAATGGTTCGGCTACGACCGTCGCATTGATCTGCCCAACGCGTCCGGCTGCTTCCTGGCTACGCGCACGGCCGCGCTGCAGCAGCTGGGTGGCTTTGACGAGCGCTTCTTCATGTATATGGAAGACACCGACCTTGTACGCCGGCTTGGTCGTCTTGGGCGTGTGGTCTTCATCCCAGAGGCTGTTGTCGTTCACGAATTTGGTAAGGCCTCGTATCGCAATATTAGACTGATGTGGATCCACATACAGTCCGCGGCCCGTTATTTCAACAAATGGGGCTGGATATTCGACAAGGAACGTAGCCTTATCAATCAGCGCGCTCTCGACGCCAAAAGCCTGCCACCCAAGTATGATTGCTGAGCCCCGCCGATCATGAAACCCAGCTTTGATCTGATCGTCATCCTCTTGTTCCGGCTGTGGCAAGCCGGCGCGGGCCTAGTGACCACCCTGCTTGCCGTCCACTTTCTTACGGCGGAAGAACAAGGCTGGTACTACAGCTTCACCAGTATGGCCGCTTTCTACACGCTATTCGAACTGGGCCTTTCCAGCGTACTGATCCAGGTATCCGCACACAGCTTCAGCAACGCCAGCTGGAGCGCGGACTACAGGATAGAAGGCGCCAACGCAGCCTACTGCTCGGCACTGACCGGGCGGGCTTTTCATTGGTACGGCATGATGGCTGCGGCCTTCTGGCTGCTGATGCTGCCAGGAGGCTATCTTTTCTTCAGCTCGCAACACGCGGACCAGACGCTGAACTGGTTGCAACCCTGGGTCGCCATCTGCAGTTTTACTGCACTGAGCCTGCTGTCCATCCCCTTCCTGGCCATTCTGGAAGGCAGCGGGCAAATCACTCGCGTTTATATTGTTCGTCTTTTGCAAATCATGTGCGGCTCAGTGTTGTGCTGGGCCGCCTTCTTCTTGCATGGAGGGTTATGGGCCACCGTCATGGCGCCAGCCATCGCCATGCTGCTTCCTGCTGGCTGGCTGCTGCTGAAACGCAAAAATCTACTGCTCACCGCCGTACAAAATCGCAGCGCCACATTCGCCTGGCGACAAGAAATCTGGCCCCTGCAATTGCGGCTTGCTCTCAACTGGCTATGCGGCTACCTGCTCACCCAGATCAACATCCCCTTGCTGTTTCATATGCAAGGGGCTGTCGTGGCCGGCAAGCTCGGTTTGTCCCTCGCCATTGTCAACACCATTAGTCTGCTCTCACAATCCTGGCTTACGCGGCGGGTCCCAGCCATGGCCTTGGCCGCCGCAAACAAGGACTGGCACTTGCTGGACACGACCTTCCGGCGCAACTTCATGCGTTCGCTGTCAATGTTCATCGGCATGGCCTCTGTCGCGCTGTTGCTGGTCAGTCTGTTTCCCCAAGTACGCTTTGTTCAGCGCCTGCTCGACCTGCCGGACTTCGCGGGCCTGCTCGCCTACACGCTGGCCAACCAGTTCATTGGCGGCCTCACTGTGCAATTGAGAAGCTTCAAGCGGGAGCCGTTTCTGTTGCTCATCGTTTCCACTACCGTTGTGGCAGTAATCGGCACCCTGATTGTTGTGCCGCGCTACTCGGTAAGCGGCATGATCGCAGTGCTCGACAGCATCTATATTTTCATCAACATTCCGGTCGCGCTCCTCCTGTGGAGAAGATACAACCGCGACTGGAGAGTCTGACCGCCGCGCCCTGCAACGCGATCGGCCTTGAATCATATCCAGAAAAGATTGCCCCCCATGTCCCATACCAGCCAATATCTACTGAGCATCGCCATTCCCACTTACAACCGCGCAGACTTTCTTAAAATCAACCTTGATCATCTCGTCAAGGAGATGCGCGGGGTGCACCCGGATCGAGTGGAAATCATCGTGTCAGACAATGGCTCCAGCGATCACACCCCCCAGGTGGTCGAGGCTGCCATCCGGGAGGGGCTGCCTGTACGCTACATCCGCAACCCTCAGGACATAGGCTCAGACGCCAACATTGCCCAATGTTTCAATGAAGCCAAAGGCAAATACGTTCAGATCATGGGGGATGACGATCTTTATCTGGAAGGGAAACTGGCGGACCTGCTCGACATCCTACAAGCCAATGACTACGGCGTAGTATGCATGAAGTCTTATGGTTACGAAAAAGACTACGTACAGGAATTTCCAGGCGGTGGCGGCGAAGTAATCGACTACAGCGATGCCGGAAGTTTTCTGTACAAAATCGGTGCGCTGATCAGCTTTATCTCCGCTTGCATCATCAACAAAGAGGTACAGGCTTCTACTGACGCCAACCAGTTTTGCGGCACCAATCTGGTACAGGTGAACCTGGTGATTCAGGCCATTATCTCCAAGCCCCGCAATGCCTTTGTTGCTCGTTACATGCTTGCCTGCAAACGCAACAACTCTGGCGGGTACGACTTCTCCGAGGTCTTTGTTGAACGCATTTTCCGCATCCTAGACTCGTTCCAGCCCAAAGGCTTGACCGAAGACGCCATCAAGGCCTTCGGCAAAAAAATGCTGATTTCTTACTATCCGTTCAACCTGCTGCGCCAACGACTTTCCCGCGCAGGGGATCTCACAGCCGCCTATCGCCGCTTCCATGACCGGTTTGGCAGCTCGCCGCTTTTCTATATCTGGGTCGCGCCTATCCTCAAGCTGCCCAGACCGCTGGCCATCTTGTGGGCCTGGGTAACGGTATTCCTTGGTCGCGTGCTTACGGGCGATCTGCGACGCGGCATCCACTTCGCCATCAATCGGCTGAAAGGGTAAGACCTTTAGGGTTTGTACAATAAAAAACACCCGCCAAGGCGGGTGTTTTTTATCGTCCGGCGATCAGACAATGGCACGAGCCAACTCCCGGTTGTGCCGGGTTTCCTCATCAGGCAGGAAAGGGAACATATCGTCCAGCGGCTTGGACTCCAGCTTGCCCTCCGCATTACGGAAAGTGGATGCTTTGGGAGAAATCCACTGCTCCGAAGACAGCATCACCTCGCATACCTCGGGCTGATCGGAAGCCAGTACTTTCCCCAACACCTCGTCCAGCGAAGAGTGCTCAGCCACCTTGGAGTAGCCCAAACGATAAGCCGCGGCCAGCGCCTCGAAATCGGGATTGAAAACATTGGACTGCGGATTAGCGCCCACATAGCGAGAATTAAACAAGTTGTCCTGTGTCGCCTTGATTGAGCCGTAACCGTCATTATTGAAGATGAACACCTTAATCGGCAGCTTGTTAGCACCGATAGTGAGCAACTCCTGACTATTCAGCATTACACCGCCGTCACCAGCAATGCACAACACCCGCTGTCCCGTGCCATAGTGCGCGCCAACGGCTGTCGGCAAATCCCAGCCCATCGATCCCCAATTACCGTTCAGTGCGGCGCGTTGACCGGCCTTGATCTTGTAACCTTGATAGAAGCTGACGCAATCAAGACCATTGCCAGTGACGATGATATCGTTCTGAGCCGACAAACGGGACAGGGCTTCCATGAATACGTAAGAGTTGATAAAGCCGCAATCTGCTCGCTGTGCGTCCGTCACCAGAGGATACTTGTCCTCCCAATAACGACACAGTTCCAGCCACTTCGCGTTATGGGCCTCATAGCCAGCCAGCTTTTCTTGCAGTGCTGGCACGAAGCCGCGCAAATCCGCCAGTAATGGCATGTCCGCTTTCAAGGGATGGGCTTGTAGCTGGCCCGGATCAATATCAACAAAAATTTTCTTGGCACCCACTGCAAACTTGGAAGTTTCAAAGCCAGTCTTTGCCACGCAGAAACCCACCCCCAACCCCAAAATCAGGTCCGCGTTCTGCATGATCAGGTTGGCATGCCGTTGCCCGGCCGTGCCAAAAGTGCCAAAGGCGCAGGTGTTGTCCGATTCCAGCAAATCCTTACCGGTGTAGGGCGTCAGCACTGGAATCTGCAGTCGCTCAACGAGCCCTCTCACTGCCTCGTACATACCAGAGAGGCGCACGCCGTTACCCAGGATCAACACGGGTCTTGCCGCACTTTCCAATGACTTCACCACCTCATCCAGCTGAGTCCGCCAAGCGTCATCGCCCGGAGCCTCAGGTTGCCAATGGGGTAGCGTATCCAGATCAACCTCGGCGGACTGCATGTCCAGCGGCAGCTCGATCCACACCGGACCGGGGCGGCCATTCTTGGCGATGTGGTAGGCCTTTTCCAGTTCGTACTGGATCATGGATGGATCACGCAGGGAAACGGCATATTTCGTCACTGGCTTCACCATTTCCAGTACGTTGCCTTCTTGCGGTCCCACTTGCCTTACCTTGTCATAGTCCGCCACCAGATTGGAACGTACCTGGCCAGATACCACCAGCATCGGTACGGAGTCATACCAGGCGCCCACGACCCCGGACAAGGCATTGACCGCGCCGGGCCCGAAAGTAGCGAAACAAACACCGAAGCCGGACATGCGGGCATAACCATCGGCGGCAATGGCACAAGCTTGTTCGTGATAGTTGCACACGTAATCCACTTTTTCGCTTTTCCCCAGCGCATCCAGCAGATACATGATGCCCCCGCCCGACAGCAGGAATACATGTCGGGTACCGATTTTCTCCAGAAAGCGGATCACTACATCAGATACATTCATGATGAACTCTTCAAATGATTTGGCTTTACAAGCCGGTCAGGCGCGCAGTACGCAACCGCCATCCGCGACATCGGCGTCCACTACCGCATTCGCGGCGATGAGCACATTGCTGCCGACACGGACCCCCGGCAACAGCACGGCGCCGGCCCCGATAAACGTGCGCTCACCCACCTGCACGCCGCCGCACATCGTGACAGATGGCGCGATGAAACAGTGTTGGCCGATAACGCAATCATGATCGATTCTGGCCCCGGTATTGACGACCACGCCGGCGCCGATCACCGCCGAGGCCTGCACGACAGCCCCCGCCATGATTTGCGATCCTTCATGCGCCTGCGCATGAACCGAAACGATGGCGCTGGCATGCCGCACATTGATAAAGTGGTATCCCTTGTCGCGCCAGATTGCGAACAGTTTGGCGTTGACTCGGCTCTTGGGTGTGGCGCCAACGCCGTTTGCCAACCAGACGGAGTCCGGCGCAAAGGATTGCAATACATCGTCGCCGCCAATCACCTCAATGCCCAGCACTTTGTCGCCGGGTTGCGCGACGGGATCGACAACGCCGGACGGCGTCAGGCCCTGACTTTGCAAAGCGTCGATAATTACCTTTGCGTGACCGCCCGCGCCCAGTACATAAATGGGTTTACTCATGATTCGCTCTTCGCGCTCAGTTGCCTGAAGGCATGTAGTCATAGAATTTCTTGGCGAGAACGCCATCAAGCCCAACCGTCTTCAGTTTTTGCGCAATCCTGACGGCGGCGTCGCCCTTGCCGTAGAGCGAAACATCCTGCGGCAGTCCCGCCATAAACGACTCGGACAGGGCAAGATCAATGGCGCGTTGGATATCGCCGGCATTCTCGAGGCAATCGATAACGGACAAGGCTTTCAATCGGCCCCTTTGACGGTCGCCGATATTGACCGTTGGCACCCGTACGGCCGGCGCTTCAATCAGCCCGCTGGAGGAGTTGCCGATCACCACGTCGGCACACTGCATCAGACTGAGATATCGCCGCTGCCCCAGCGAGTTGAAAAAGCGCACCCGCTGCGGGTAACGCGCCGCATAGGCCTGAATCCGGGAGCTTATGGCCGCATTGCCGGCATCAGCATTGACTCCGGTGAAAATCACTGCAGCGTCCGGATAAGCCTCGAGCGCCGACATTAGTTCGTCAGCTGCAGCGCCCGGCTCCATATCGCCCAGCGTGGCGGGATGGTACGTGACGAGAAATACCGGCTTCTCCGCCAGGGCCACGCCAAGATCCTGCTCCAGCTCGGCAAGAGACATCATCGGCGTCCGCTGCAAGTGGTCCAGTCCCGGCGCGCCGTAATTGAATACCATCGCCGGATTTTCACCCATCTGCAGAATGCGCTGCCGGTAGGCCTCTGCGGCGGCAAAGTGCACATGCGACATTTTGGTAACCGCGTGGCGAATGGACTCGTCCATCGCACCCTCACTGGTTTCACCGCCATGAATGTGCGCTACAGGTACACGCATGAACAAAGCGGCCTGCGCGGCTGCCAGCTCCTCATAACGGTCCCCCAACAGCACGACCAGATCCGGAGACAAGCGCTCATAGGCTTCGGCAAACCCCATCGTGGCCAAAGCGGTGGACTTGCTGACGCCAACGCCCGAATCACCCGCCATCTGCATTTCGATGCGTGCATCGACAGGGAAACCATCCCGCACAACCACCTGCTCTGTCCGGCCCCACTGCTCGCACAGGTGCGCGCCGGTAACAATCACCTGCAACTGTAATGCGGCATCTGCCTGTACCGCCTTCATTACCCAGTACAAATGGCCGTAATCGGCGCGGGTGGCCGTGACAAAGCAAATCCTGCGAGGGGCTTGATCGCTCACAACCCCACCTCCGCCATCACGATGGCGGCCACTTGCTCCAGTTCAGCATCACTGATGCCAGTGGAGCACGGCAAGGTTACGATCCGCTGCCAGATGCTCTCGCTGACTGACAAGTCGCCACGCGGACAAGCGGCAAAGGGAGCCTGAAAATGCAGCGGCTTCCAGAACGGACGCGCGTCGATGCCCTTCTCGCGCAAGCGGGCTCGCAGCGCTGCCGAATCGCCCTCCTTAAGCACAAATCCGGCGAACCAGCAGGCGCTTTCGGCGAAGTCCGGCATGGGAAATGGCAAAACGCCTGGCAGCGCGGCAAAACGCTTGTCGTAAAAAGCGCTGATCTCGCGCTTGCGTGCAACAAAGCGAGGCAACAACTCCATTTGGGCGCAACCGACGGCAGCCTGGATGTTAGTCATCCGGTAGTTGAAGCCGACCATGTCGTGATCGTAATCAGCACCGACGCGGGCAGTCGTAGTCAGATGACGCACTCGCTTGACAAGAGCCTCGTCATTGCCGGAGACTGCGCCGCCGCCGCCAGCAGTGACGGTCTTGTTGCCATTGAATGAGAACATGGTGAGATCTGCGCCCAGCTCGCCAAGGCTGCGGCCCTTGTAGCGCGCGCCCAACGCAGCCGCCCCATCGGCAACTACCGGCAAGCGGAACTCACGCGCGAGGGCAACGATGGGATCCATATCGGCCGGCATGCCCAGCGTGTATACCGGCACAATCGCCGCGACACGCTTGCCCGTTGCCTTATGAAGCAGTGCTCCGTGCTCATTGCGCGCGGTTTCTTCGCGCAAGGCTTTCTCCAGCTGACGCGGATCCAGCGTCCAGCTTTCGCTATCAATATCCAGCATCCACGGCTGAGCGTGCGCGTGAGCAACCGCGTTTGCCGTGGCGATAAAACTGAGCCCTGGGATGATCACGAGGTCACCTGGCTCGACGCCCACCGCGATCAACGCGGCATGAAGCCCTGTGGTGCCGGCGGAAGTGGCAACGGTATATGCGTAGCCCGCAGCCTCTCCCACCATCTGTTCAAACCGGTTGACGAAGGGCCCCACTGTCGAAACAAACGTGGAGTCGATGCACTCGTTGAGATAGGCCCGCTCGTTGCCGGCCAGGTTCGGAATGGCCAAGGGGATCATTTTGCGCTCACCCCGCCCTGGAAGACATTGGCAAGATACCAGTCAAAGGTCTGGCGCACGCCTTCTTGCAAGGACACCTCCCCGCTGACGCCGGTCAGGTCTTGCAACAGACCGGTCTTGGGGCAGCGGCGCGACGGGGAACCCGGTGTCGCAGGTTGCGGCACAAGATTGAGCTTGCGATCTACAGTGGTTACCACTACTTCGGCCAACTCGCCGATGGAAATTTCCGGCGATTCATTACCGATGTTGACAGTCTTTCCCAGAGCGCTTTCGGATTCGGTCAGCGCACGAATCATGCGCACCGCATCGCTGACATAGCAGAAGGTACGACGATGGTCCACGCTGAATACATCCAGCGTATCGCCATCTTTCGCCTTCCACGCCTTGAACAACAACTCCGGAATCACATGGGACATTCCCATGCGCGGGCCATAGACATTATGCAAGCGGACATTGGTAACCGGCAGGCCGCTCATATTGCACATGGCTTCGCCGTACAGTTTGGAGAGCATGTAGCTAGTGCGAGGCTGGTCCAGTCCGGTCAGGGCAATCGGGGTGGTCTCAGGGGTCGGAATCGGCATGTCCATATGGATCAGACTGCCAGCGTAGACTTCAGAAGTGGAGCTGAACAGCAAACGCTGCAGCTTCTCTTGGCGGCGACACAGACGGATAACGTTGTCAGTCATCTTGGTATTGTCGGCCAGTACTTCGTAAGGTCGCTGCAATACATGGGTCACGCCGATAATGGCCGCCAGATGGTACACATGCGTGAAGTCGGTCGGCAAATCCTGCAGGGTGGATTCATCCAGCAAATCCGCTTTCAGCACCTTTACGCCCAACTCATTGATGCAAGACTCGATGAACGGGTCCTGCACACCCCGCTTGAAGTTGTCCAGCAAGGTTACATCATGCCCCTCGGAAGCCAGGGAACGGGCCAGATGGCCGCCAACAAAACCTACACCGCCAGTAATGAGTACTTTCACGTCAGCTCCTGAATAATTTCAAAATTTGATAAGGCAATCCGGCTCAAGAGCCGCGACCGACAGATTCGACCCGGCAACCCGCTTGCACAAAGGCTTCGCGCTGAGCGGCGCTGAGGCAATCATTGCTGTCCAGAATATAAGGCGTGCGCCCGTCCAGCCATGCAACCGGATCCAGTTTCTTGTATTCCTTGTGCGGCACGGCAAACACCACCGCATCCACATCAGGGCACGATGGCAAGGCATCATCCACCGGAATCTGCAGGTCATCCCAATAGTTCAACAATGGATCGGCGCACATGACCACCGCGCCCTCCCCAACCGCAATCTCATAGAATGTCTGGGAGGGAGAATAACGGGTGTCCGCCACATCCTGACGATAAGACACGCCCGCCAGCAGCACTCTCGCGCCATTCAGTCCGCCAAGATGCGTCCGCAGCTTGTCTACAGGGTGAAGCGGCATGGCCTGGTTGATCCGCACGGCCATCCGCGACAAGGGGAACTCGATGCCGTCCAGACCCAATATGTCCTTCGCAGCCAGATCGGCGAACAAGGGATCTTTGGTCAGGCAGTAGCCCCCCACGCCGAAACCCGGCTGGCGGATATTGCTGTGTGTGGGCCGCTTGCGGATGGCGCCCACGACTTCGAACATGTCGACGCCGGCTTTTTCGGCAAACTTGCCCCACTCGTCCATGAAAGCGATGGTCAGTGCGCGATAGCTGTTTTCCAGAACTTTGGAAGTTTCCGAAGCCGTTGTATTGGAAAGGCGGGTAAGCGGGTACTCCGCCACGTTGACCACCGTGGACATGAAGGCTTCGCAGGCATCCGCGGCAGCCGGCGTATCGCCGGCGAATACACGCCAGTAATCCGTGATGGAGGCAAGATATTGGTCTCCAGGCATCACCCGCTCATAAGCGTGCGCCAGTAAAAACGCATCCTCCGGCAAACCTCGTTCAAGCGCGCATTGCGCCAGCGCAGGCTTGACGATGTTGCGGCAGGTGCCCGGCGGCACAGTCGTTTCCACAATCACGAGGCATCCTTGCGGAATGTTTCGGCCAAGCGTCTTGATGGCCTCAAGGAAAGGCCCGGTTTTGAGATGGCCGTCCCCGCTAAGATCGCCAATATCGAAATGCACATCCACCACAACCACGTCTGCTGTTCGCAACGGTTCGATATCGGACGTAGCGTTCAGGTTACCGGTTGCATGCGAATCGGCGGTCAGACGTATCAGGTCATTATCCGTGGTGCCGAAGGGAAAGACACCTTCATTCAGCTTGCGTATGCGCTCCCTGCCCACCGGGCTGTCCAGATCCAGTCCCACAACCTGATATAAAGGCTTTCCCTGCTGGCGTTTGCCAGCCTGGGCGCAAGCAACAGCCATGGCCGCACCGACAAAACCAAGACCCTGAATACAAACTTGTTTCTGCATAATCATTCAATCCAGTCAAAATCGCATTGCGCCAACATCACACTACAGATGGTCGCCAACATTCAAATCCAGCTTGGCTGTGCTGCCCACAAGATCCCACAAGTGCTCCGCACCAAGGCCATCGCCAGTCCGTGCGGTAGCCAGATCGTCGCGCTCCAATCGATGCCCCGCCTTGATTGGGCGAGCGGCAACCACCTGCTTTCTGACGGCCGCCCGCGTATCCCACTCACTATCATTGGGGGCCTTCGTTGCACTTCCCATTGCCACTTCCAGCTGGCGAATAGCACCAACCATCTGGGCCAGTTCAGCAGGCTCGAGGGATGCGGCGTGATCAGGCCCTGGCAATGTGCGATCCAGCGTGAAGTGCTTTTCAATCACCACTGCGCCGAGCGCTACTGCGGCAGTCGGGATCAGGGTGCCTTCCGTATGATCGGAATAACCAATGCGCAGTCCGAAAGCCTTGCCCAGCGTTTGCATGGAGCGAAGGTTCACTTCATGCATCGGAGTCGGATACTGCGAAGTGCAATGGAGCAAGACAACTTGTTCTGCAAGCGCTGCTCTCGCCGCTTGCGAAGACCAAGTGCGCCAAACCTCACCCAAAGAGGCGGGCTCGCTTTCGTGAGTAATGGCATGGCAAATGGTTGCAAGCGCAGCCTCCACCTCGGAAAGCGTAGCCATTCCAGTAGATACCACTAACGGTTTGCCAGTATGAGCAAATTTCCACAGCAACGGAAGGTTAGTCAGCTCCCCGGAAGGCACTTTGAAAAACGGCATATCCATTTCACAAAGGAAGTCCAAACTCCCTTCGTCAAAAGCCGTGGAAAGAAACTGGATGCCGCGTTTGACACAATAGGCCTTCAGTTCATGATGGATGTCATGCGAAAGCTCCAGTTGCTTTAGCATTTCATACTGACTGCTCCCGGCACCAGTCTGCTTCGCTTGATATGCCGCTTTCGGCGCCGACCGCGAAACCAGCTTTTCTGTCTTGAATGTCTGGAACTTGACCGCATCGGCCCCGGCGGATACTGCTGCATCGACTAGGCGAAAAGCCATTTCGCGGTCGCCGTTATGATTGACGCCCGCCTCGGCGATGATGAAAACACTGTTTTGACTGCCAAATGCCATAGCCACCTCGAATGACATGTCTAAAGGGGAGGAGATCATGCCCAAGACAACAACTTGCGCATGCGCTGTCTTAAGGGCTTCTCCAGCCACTCATAAGAAATCGCTGAAAAAATATAAATACCTACCCATGCCATGACCACATGCAGGAACCGCGTTCCCGGCAACATCAAGACAAAACCGTAAAAATAAATATGCCAAATATAAATAGAGTAACTACGTTCACCCAGCCTCACACACCAACTCGTGGAAAGAAGCCTGGAGAAATGCCCGACTGGACAAACATAGCAATAATAAATACAAAAGCAGACAATGGGGGCATAACCAAATAGTTGGAAAATTTCATCAAACAGCGGAAAGGCATATTTCTGAGGGAGGAAAGTTTCTAAAACATATAAAAATGACAGCAAGCTACCAATTTTAACAAAGATAGTTTCAGAACGATTCAATACTCGATCAAATTGTTTCAAACAATAATCCGCGACGACAATACCACATATAAACTGCAACAACCTTGAGTATGGAGAAACATACCAAACCCAAAATGAAAAAGAAAATTCAGGGCTTCGTGAAACAGAAGAAATATCACCAAAAATACTGACTCCAATCTTATCAAAAAATGCCTCATTAGTATGCAGGCATCTAAAAGCAGAGGAAAGAACCAGTATGCTGAATATTGTTAAAATTCCGGTCATTTTCAGAGAAAAACTACGCACTCTTACAAGCCAGTACCATAACAATGGATAAAATGCATACATAAGCATTTCAGTACTAACAGACCATGTAATACTTGCGCGCGGAAAAATATAGTAAAAAGTAGCCCCCGTGCTCGCCAACTGATAAAACCAAGACTGGGACATTGATATAAAAAAAGGAATCACTCGGAGCACATCTGGCCACGGGACACCACCACCACGAGTAACCAATACCAAATCAATAATAAAAGTTGCTAAAAACAAAGGATACAACCGAGAAAAACGTGCCACAAAAAACGCATAGAATTTTTTTAACGAACCATTGATTTTAACACTATAATTATAGTGAATAATAAATCCACTCAAAACAAAAAAAATATCCATCCCAAGAAAAGCGCAATTTGCAAGAAATCGCCCAAAAAACATGGTATCCCTAGAGACAAAACCGAGTAAAAGATGATTAAGCAAAATAAAAAATGCCGCAAAAAAACGCAGACCAGTCAGTGATTTTACATCAGGCCGGGCAGGCGAAAAAATGACAGAATCATCAGAATGTCTCATTTCCTTAATTACCATTTCGTAGCGCCAACCGTCCAAAAACCATACCCAAGATGTCTTGGGTCCAAATTCTTTGTCATCGCCACTTTCGCATAATTATAATCTGGTGCATTTTCGTAAACTAACTTGTAATCCTGTCCATTAGAATAATACAAGAAGCCAGGTTCCATCTCGAAGTTTGGAATATCCACAAATTTATCTGCCAAACCATTTCCACCAGTATCCGCATAACTAAGCGGTATAGGTGCGACACGGCCATTTCGCATTAACGAAACACTACCCGGAGCAGCAATCCTATTCGACAAAGGATAATTACCATAAACCTTCTTATAATTTTCCAACTTAGCTGTCAGTAAACGTAACTTTCCCAGCATGACTGGATAAATCCGTGCTTCTTCGTGAAAGTTAATTTCAAAAAACTTACCAGACTCCGACTTCCACTTTTCGCCCAGCAGGCTGTATGCTGAAATAGCAAACACCGTCCCAAGACTGGGGTAATAATTTCCGTTGTCTATCTCAATAAAGACATGCCTAGCAGAAAAAACATATTGGCTAATATTGTAACGCTCACGATAGGAGGCATCGTGAATCAACATTAGATTATTGCCCCAATGACGGTATTCATTCACACCAACCCCAAGACTATTTTTTCCGCCTCTGGCGTAAATGATATTACCGGTGTATTCATAATTCCATATATTTCGCTTACCTACACGATACCCCGAGGTGTGATCAACTATAATAAAGGTCCCAACATCATGAAATTCTTTTGCATTATTTCTTATATAGCCAGATATTGCATCTTGACGCATCCAGTCCCGCCACACGTCAGCACCAATAAACATGGATGTCATTGAAAATGACGCAAACAAGCATGAAATGATGACATAGCCCGATTGGACACGAACGCGCTCATGCCGGACAAAAGCCAGACCAGTGCTAATACAACCAAGCAAAAAAAGCAAAACTGCAGGCAGTCCAGGTAAAATATGACGACCTTCATAATAACTTGTAAGTACGGGTGGCTTGCCTACCAGCACGTAAGGTAAAATGGCGAAGCAGCCAAAAACAATCCCCATACACGCCAATGCTATTGACTTTCCAGCATGACGAAGCAGCAGCTCTTTCCCCTGAAAAGCAAGCATTAGCAAAGAATAGCTGATGGCAAAAGCAATAACCAAGCCTTTAGTAGTACTACCAAAAAAAGCGACAGCAAGAAGATCGCGCACGGCCTTAAAAAAGGTCGGCAAAATTTTAAATGCATTCCAAATCAAATCTGAAAATTGAATCGCATTATAATCAGCATACATTTGAGAATGTTGTGTCGTTACCCATTTCAATACATAAAAAACAATCGGAAGCAAAACGAAAGCTGCATTTGATCTTAAGAAGATGAACAACTCAGCCCAAAAAGCAACCTGCACACCATCGGCATTCTTTCTGAGTAAAGCCCACAAGCTCTTGCAATTCGTAATCTGTAGCCTAGAGCCCAATGGATAGCGAAAGAAAAAATATGCCAGCAACAACGCATAGACAACCAGCAATGAATTAAGGTAAAAAGAGAAAAAGAAAAAAGGTAATGAAATTAACCTTAAGTACAGAGTACGATTTTTAGAAAAAATCAACGCTCCAAACCAGAAGCAAGCGATATACAAACAATAAAAAGCTACACTTGTTTGATACCGAACCAAGGCAACAGGCGTAATGGCATGCAACAGTGCCAAAACAAAAGCCATTGGAGCATTAACCCATTCTTCGCGCCGAAAAAACTTGGCCACCAATACAGAGGCGGCTCCCCAAAATACAAAAACGAACCACCGTATAGCCAGTGCAGGATTAGGCAGACTATTTATCGCATAAGTAGCATACCCACCCCACCAGATTCCGAGCTCGCGCCCAATACGAATAGCCTCCTCTTTTCCTTTAAAAATCCAGACCCAGTCATCCCAAAAATATCCTGGATTACTCAAAGAAAAGTAACAAGAGAAAAACAGTAGAAAAAAAACTAGGGGCAGCCTTTTTAAGGTTAGCAATTTAATTACTCAGCAAGGTGATCCGCAATGAAAGCTAGCCTCGTAGGCTCACTCGAAAATTGTTGCCGCGATATCATAATCACTAGGGCGACCTACATCCAACCAATGCTCAAAAATTGGGAAACAGGATACTTTTTTCCCTTTTTCGATCAAACACTCAGCCACATCGGTCATATTAAATTTTTCTGATGCTGGCAAATATTGGAAAACCTCACGCGATAGGAAATACATTCCGCTATTAACCATGAACTTGTAGACCGGCTTCTCATCAATCTTCGCAACCACACCATCCTCTTCAGCGATTACACCGAATGGAACTTCAACATGGTACTGAGTGGAAGCAATAGTCATACAAGCATTGGTTCGCATATGATCTGCAAAAAACATTCGTACATTCAGATTGGTGAGAATATCACCATTGAAAACCAACATATGCTCATCTGGTTGATCTACCAGAGCCAATGCACCACCGGTACCTAAAGGAGTGTCTTCATTGATATATTTAATTTCGACACCATAGCGGCTACCATCGCCAAAGTGCTCCATGATCTTCTCCGGTAGATAGTGCGTAGTGATGTAAAACTTACGTACACCGAACTCGATCATCTTCATGATGCTAATTTCCAGAATTGGACGCCCATTCACTTTCAGCATCGGTTTGGGAGTGGTGTCAGTAAAAGGTCGCATGCGCGTACCGAAGCCACCCGCCATGACAATGGCTGAAAAATTCTTCTTCTGGAAATCATACTCATGGCAAAGATAATCAGCACCAATTACGTCTACCGGATCTCCAAGCTGATCTACCAGCACTAGCTGTCGTAAGCTATGCTCGGTAAACAAGTCACGTCGTGTATCTTCCGTAGCATCTTCGTTAGCAGTAATCGGCTTTGATCTGCTACTCGCTTGCTTGATCTTGAGTACTTCCTGTGCAGAGTCGGCCAGCCCTCGCCCAGCCAAGAAGGCACGACGTACATCACCATCAGTGAATATATTCTCGAATTTTCCTTCATTATTGTAGTAAAGACAGCACGCTACTGAGCCACTGTTCTGAATACAGCTGACGATATCGGAAATTTTGGATTCCGCATTAACAGAAATTCTGGAGAGCTCAACATTTTTCATTGCAATTGCTCAAAATATATTCTTAATGGGTTACCGACATCATGCTTTCTGATCAAGCCATTTGCTTGTTCTAGTAATGGCATCCACTAGACTGGTGGAGTCACAAAGCAGTCCTTCTTTGGAGGCTTTATCGATGTCAGCCAGATACTTATTTACCGGTGCACCAGAGATTACCTGCGTCATTACTTTTACCGACTCGGTTGGCATATCGTGGCACTGAGCAACCAGCAGGGCAAGCTCCTTGATGGATAGTACTTCCTTACCGGCAATATTGTATGGCACGCCACTGCGTGACTTCACCAACATTCGGATCAAGGATGCAGCTAAGTCAGCAGCATACAAATAGGAGCGTAGTGGAGTACCATCACCCATGATCACAATGTCCTTACCCGCACGGGCATCGCGGATGAAGTTGCCAATTGCATAGTTGGCATTCATGGGTAGATAAGGACCGACGAAAGCAAAGCATCGCGCGATGGCCAATTTGAAACCATGTTTTCTTGCCTCTGCCGCAGACATGATTTCCATCATTCGCTTGGTCTGACCGTAGACAACCTTCTCACTCGTCAACGCTGCCATACTGTCAACTTCTTCGACAAAGCCACTTTCACTCTGGTATTCAAGCACCGAGGTATAGACACCACCGGAGCTCGTAACAAGCAACGCTCGGACCTGTTTTTCTGCGGCCAATTTCAGAACCCGGCTCATACCAATTACGCCAGCGCATATATGTTCACTCGCCCAATCATCATACCCGCCAAGATTGGGTACAGACGCAGCATGAATGATATGACTGACAGGCTGATCAGGAAACTTGAAATCATCGAGATCACCCTCCACCCACCGCAGCGCATCATTGCCACGAAGATGAGGATAGCGTGCAAAAAATTTGGCAGTATCACGAAGTAGCACAGTAACCGTCAGATTCATCCGCCGCTCACGTGCTATCCAAAGGAACGCTTCAACTAACCATATGCCAAAGAAACCACTAGCGCCGGTAATAAAGACATTACCGTTTTCAAAATCATGGTGAACATCACTCGTTTTCTGAATGATTTCATTCAAATCTTGTTTAAAAAGAGAAAAACCGGCAGGAATTGATGTATTCATAGCTATTTATTCGAAATTGACGCGTTCCCGCTCGACAACCATCGGTCGTTTAACCGTATGCGTCACCAGAAGGCCAATGTACTCACCTAACATTCCAACAAGGAAAAATAAAACACCTAGAAAGAAAAATAATGCTATTGCAAGAGGTGCAAAACCTACTTGAAAATCATCCCACGCAATAAGTTTCCGCACCAGATAATAAACCCCAAGCATGAAGCTCAAGCCACTCATGGAGCCACCAATAATGGTTGCGAGACGTAAAGGAGCTTTGGAGTGATTTACCACTCCAAGCAAAGCACTATCAAGATAAACAAAGAAATTTCCTTTTGATAGCCCTGATCTTCTCAATGGCTTGTCAAAAGGGACTTCCACGCGTGGATAGCCAATCTCGCAGATCAACCCACGAAAATATGGGTAAGGATCCTGCATATCACGTAAAATATCCATTACCTTTTTATCGTAAAGGCCAAAACCGGTAAAGTTCCTCACTTGATCGACTTCTGATATCCTAGTAATCAGCGAGTAATATAATTTCCTCAAATAAGGCGTAAGTCCTTTTTCCTGATGCGATCGGCGAACCCCAATGACTATTTTACTGCCTTTCAACCAATTATTGACAAAATCAACAATTAGCTCCGGCGGATCCTCCAGGTCTGAAGCCATGCCGATCACGGCATCACCTTGGGCCTGAAGCAAAGCGTGATATGGTGAACGTATATGCCCAAAATTGCGGACGTTGAAAATTGCCTTTATCCGTTTATCCGCCTCACATAGCTGCTTTATTTTTAAATCAGTACCATCGACACTGTCATTATCAATCAGAATTATTTCATAGTCCAATTCTGGGAACTGACTCATAGCCAGCCCAACTCGCCTAGTCAACTCTTCAACATTGTCCACTTCGTTATAACAACCTGCAACGATGCTAACAATTTTTTTATTGCTCATGATCTTACGCTCTTAAATGTAAATTTTCGGTGACCGACATACGAAAAAACGACACTAATCACCATAAGACCAGCCTGTGCAATCCAGAATGGGATTCCAATCTGACTTACCAACAGCCATAGCCCCGCGATTCCAAGAACAGTACTACCTCCATATACGACATAGCAGCGCAAATACTCTAAAAGCCAGTGCGACTTACTTCTAAACACAAGAAACTTGTTTGTGAAAAATGATACTGTAATACACACAATGTTAGTAAAGATAACAATTAGTACGATGTGAAATTTTTGCTGAAATAGATAGTAGACCACCACAGTGAATACATAAGCAAAAATGGTATTACCTCCTCCAACAAGTACATAGCGGAGGAGCTCTTCGGTCGAAATACCTTTTTTCTTAGCCAGCCTATTAAGGCTGGCCACCATAGACTTAATCAAAAATTAACACCTAAAAAGGCCTCAATTTTGGTAGCCGCCCAATCCAGCATTTCTTCGGTCAATGCTGGTTGGACTCCAATCCAGAAGGTGTTGTTCATGACGATGTCTGTATTAGTCAACTCACCCACAACACGGTAATTTCGACCTATCATATAAGGCTGACGTGTCAGATTGCCCGCAAACAGTAAACGGGTGCCTATGCGATATTGATCAAGGTACTGCAGTAATTCCACGCGAGAAACTGGTGCATTTTCACGAAGCGTGATCGGAAAGCCAAACCAGGAAGGATCAGACTTTTCAGTAGCCTCTGGCAAAATGAGGAACTCTTCACAGCTACGAAGGCGAGTCTTGAGGTAGGCGAAGTTGTCCTTGCGCTTTTGTACAAACTCAGGAGCCTTGGCCAGCTGTGCCAAACCGCAGGCCGCTTGCATGTCCGTGATCTTGAGGTTGTAACCAAGATGGCTATAAGTGTACTTGTGATCGTAGCCTTCCGGTAGGCTGCCCAGTTTCTGGCAGAAACGCTTGCCACAGGTATTGTCGCGGCCTGGTGCGCAATAGCAATCACGGCCCCAATCGCGGAAACTTTCCGCGATTTTCTTCAGTTCTTCATTATTGGTGAATACTGCACCACCTTCGCCCATGGTGATGTGGTGGGCCGGATAGAAGCTGACAGTACCGATATCGCCGAATGTGCCAACCATCTTGCCATCGTAGGTGGAGCCCAGTGCGTCGCAGCAGTCCTCCACCAGCCACAGATTGTACTTCTTGCACAGCGCGGAGATGACTTCCAAGTTGTACGGATTGCCCAAGGTGTGGGCTAGCATGATGGCTTTGGTTTTCGAACTGATGGCAGCTTCTATCTTGCTGGCATCAATGTTGTAAGTACCGAGCTCCACATCGACAAATACAGGAATTGCGCCGAACTGGATGATCGGGTTTACGGTAGTGGGAAAGCCTGCGGCCACACCGATGACTTCGTCACCTGGGCGGATAGCTCTTTCGCCCAGCTTGGGTGATGTGAGCGTACTAAAAGCAACAAGGTTGGCCGAAGAGCCAGAGTTAACGGTAATAAGATATTTGACACCGTAAAACTCAGCAAGCTTACGCTCGAATTCGTCGTTGAAGCGGCCAGTCGTCAGCCAACCGTCCAGCGAGGCCTCCACCATCATTTGCAGCTCCTCAGCCCCGATAAGCTTGCCGGACGGCGGCACAACGGTCTGTCCTGGTACAAAAGGTTTTGCCGCCAGCGCTTGCTCGGCGTATTCAGCCACCAGTTGGCTGATTTTCTCACGAAGAATTTTGGTATCCGTCATTGATTCACACTCTTAATACTTAATGGGAGTTTTTTGATATTCATGGATTTGTTGCAGACACAGTTGACGCATGTCCTCACCTGCCAGCCAGGCCTTGTGCCACGAAACAATCTTTTCCAGCGCCTGCTCCAATGACCAACGAGGGCCCCAACCAAGCAGATGGCGGGCTTTGGAAATGTCCAGTTTTAGAAAACCAGCTTCGTGCGGCTGAGCAGCATCATCTAAGCGCCAGCTAGCGCCGCTACCCCATTTGTCGCACAACTTGGACACAATCCATTCTACCGGTTTGGCATCTTCGTCTTTGGGACCGAAATTCCATCCTTCAGCAAAAGCCAAAGGCTCGTGCCAGAGCCTTTCTGCCAAATCTAGGTATCCGGAAAGCGGCTCTAGTACATGCTGCCAAGGGCGAGTAGAAAGCGGATTGCGAATAACTACAGGCAATCCTTTTTCAAAGGCCCGCAGCATATCGGGAACCAGACGATCTTCAGCCCAGTCACCGCCACCAATCACATTACCAGCACGGACTGTTGCTAGTGAAATG
The DNA here is from genome assembly GCF_016429115.1 of Aquitalea sp. ASV15. Taxonomy (NCBI): domain Bacteria; kingdom Pseudomonadati; phylum Pseudomonadota; class Betaproteobacteria; order Neisseriales; family Chromobacteriaceae; genus Aquitalea; species Aquitalea sp. ASV15. Next base: position 48,122 of record NZ_JAELTZ010000008.1, read on the forward strand.
CCCGCCTCTTGCAAGAAGGAACGGCGATAGGCAGAGCTGACCAGTTCTGCACAAGCTTTGCTACTGCTGTATGGATCATGCCCGCCCATAGGCTCATCTTCACGATACCCCCATACCCACTCACGGTTTTCGTAGCACTTGTCTGTCGTGATGTTGACAATCACCTTGGCGCTACCAACCTGCCGGGTTGCTTCAAGAAGATGCACGGTTCCCATCACGTTGGTGGCGTATGTTTCTATCGGATGCCTGTAGGAATAACGCACAAGCGGCTGGGCCGCCATGTGGATGACAATTTCAGGCTGAAAATCCTGAACTACGCGCAACACATGGTCGTAATCACGGATATCTCCGATCTCGGAACACATACCGTGCATTAGTCCAGCGGTTTCGAACAAGGATGGAGAGCTGAGTGGTGATAAAGCGAATCCATGCAGTTCAGCACCAAGCGACTGAAGCCACAAGGACATCCAGCTACCTTTGAATCCGGTATGCCCAGTCAGTAAAACACGCTTGCCTTGCCAGAACTCGGGGGTCATTCCCACACCTTCCACGGTGCCTTACCACTATTCCACAGTTCTTCCAGGTGCTGCTTGTCCCGCAGGGTATCCATAGGCTGCCAGAAACCATCATGCTTGAAGGCTTGCAGCTGACCTGAGCGTGCCAACGCTTCTAGAGGTTGGCGCTCCCAGATGGTAGTGTCGTCGTCTATAAGACTGATTACCTTTGGCGACAGGACAAAAAAACCACCATTGATGTAAGCACCGTCACCAGTCGGTTTTTCCATAAAACTATTGACGCTACTCCCGTTGATTTCCAACGCCCCAAACCGGCCAGGTGGCTGGACAGCGGTTACAGTAGCTTGCTTGCCGTGAGCTTTGTGAAATTCAATGGATGCACGAATATCAACCGTACCAACACCATCACCATAGGTAAAGCAGAAATCTTCATCACCTACATACTGAGCCACACGGCGTAGACGCCCACCTGTCATGGTACTTTCACCAGTATCCACAAGCGTCACCCTCCAGGATTCGGCGTTATTCTGATGCACTTGCATTTCATTGCTACGCATATCAAATGTAACATCTGACATATGCAAGAAGTAGTTTGCAAAGTACTCTTTGATGACATAACCCTTATAACCGCAACACACAACAAAATCATTAATACCATGCGCAGAGTACATTTTCATGATATGCCAAAGGATTGGGCGACCGCCGATCTCAATCATTGGTTTAGGTTTGAGATGAGTCTCTTCGGAAATTCTGGTCCCCAAACCACCAGCTAGCAATACTGCCTTCATTTAAATGACTCCAAAAACAGAGTGGAAGATAAAAAATATCAACTTTAATCTTAACACATATCAAGCAATGTCAAAGATGCGGCATGTCCAAATAAAATGACCCAATCAAGTCAATAACCACGGACAATACATCACTGCCGCACAATTAGACCCTATTCACTAATCGGTGAATAGTCATACCATTTAGCACAACATAAAATAATACAGTTATAAAACGGCAAGCCACCACAATAAGAAGTGCAAATGCATCATAAAAAGATGCCTACAAATAAATTTCATTCGCCTCCCTACAAAATCACACAGAATATTTTACCATGCAACTGATGACATATAATGATGAAAGAGCTCTTCAAACCTATAGGAATGTATGAATCAAAAAGAAGTAAATTCTGAACTTTTGGCTAAATCAGTATTCAACCCATCACACTTGATGCAATACAGTATCACCAACTACTTGTCACCAGCCTACCTGAAATGTGCAATGAAGTATGCTTAGAATCAGATGACAGTTTATAAACACTTACTCAGGGAGTCATGGTACTTGCAAAGCATGCCAAAAAAGTCAAAATGACTAATCATGTGGAATGAAATAGTTGCTTACAATATTTACTTGGCAGTATCGACTGCGCCTGAGTAATTTTCATGGGCCAATTCGGCAAGCAAGGCCCCGGCTACAAACAACAACAACTGCAACATGTGATCGCGGAAGATGCTTTCGTTGAGCATGCGCCCCAGGAAACCACACACCATCAGCATCAGCATCAGCCCGCGTACATCCTGCTGATAGCGGAAACGCCGATAGCCGGTAACAAACAGGCTGGCGCAAAACAGCAACCACAGCACAATGCCGGGGATACCCAGTGCCAGCCCCAGGTCGATGAAACCGCTATGGGCATGCCCCAGATTATTCTTGATGCCCATGCTGGTGGCCGCCTGGGCAAATACTTCGCGCATGAAGCCAAATCCCAGCGGGTGGCTGGCAATCATGTCCAGACCGCTGTGAATCCAGGCTACGCGCTTGAAGGCCGAATCATCGACTGGCTGGCCGTTGGACATCAGCGGCAAGGGGCCGATCTGGGTCCAGGTGGGGTGATGCTGGTAATCCCAGCCTGCCGCAACCGATTCGGTAAACGCCAGATTGCGGCTGTCTTGCTTGATGGCATAGGTCACCAAGCCACTCAGCGTGCCGAGTACCACCAGCCAGATCAGCAATAACTTGCCCCAGCCATGCTTCACGCCCTGGAAAATGGAGTACAGCAGCAGCATGGAAAAACTGAGATAGACCATGCCTATCATGCCGTTACGGGCCGCAGCATGCAGGCTGACAAACACAAACAAGGCCAGAATACCCAGCAGCCATGGTTTGCTGATGCGGCTGACGCGTTGCCGTCCCCAATGACCAAAACACAAGGTGGCAACAACAAAGGCCAATACGAAATTGATCAGAAAGGTGAACTCAAGATACGTGGGTGTGGAAAATGTCTCGCGGTAAGGCCAGGTGCCGGTAGAGAAATACTGGTAGGCCTCCAGGACAAACTCGGCCACGGCCAGCGCAACGCCACCGCCAATGACCACGTCGATGATGGAAAACTTGCGCCATACCCGGTACAAGACCATTCCGATCACAAACCATAATGTAGCCATCCCCAGCTGGCTGCGCAGTTCCGCCATGGAAATGGCTGGCCAGCGTGATAACAACAAGGTATGCAGTGTGGCATAGGCCATGAACAGGGCCAGCAGGATGACGGGATATCTGGCGGCCCGGAAAGTAGGCAAGCTGCGGGGCAACAAAGGCAGTGCCAACAGCAGCAAGCCACCTTGCAAGGCATAGCGCAATGCTACCGTGTGTCCCACGCTGCATACGGCAACATAGATGAAAGACAGCAACAGTACCGCTATTGCGTGCCAGCCTTTGCTGGCTGCCGTGTCGCTCATCGACAGAAAACGACTCATGAATACCTCATACATGGCAAACAATGGTGGCCAGTCATGCATATCGCCATACCAGCACGGCATGCCGTCGGCCACATTCCAAAATGCGTGTGCGCGGAGCAGATGGCATGCAAACCAGTCTGCATAAACAAAAACAAAAACGGCACATTGTAACAGCTGCCTTGACTACAGCCACATACCGCATGCGTAAAGAAAAAGCCCGCCAGTCGGCGGGCTTCTTTACTCAAGCGCTCAGGCTACCCCTGCTTACCACACCTGCAGATAGCTCAGGATGCCTTCTGCCGCCTGACGGCCTTCGAACACGGCACGCACCACCAGGTCGGCACCGCGTACCTGGTCGCCACCGGCGAAGATCTTGGCGTGGCTGGTCTGGTACTTGAACCTGGACTTTTCCGAGGCGATGGTGCGACCGTTGGGCTGGCTGCTGATGCCGGCGCGGTCAAACCAGCTGGCGGCTTCTACCTGGAAGCCGAAGGCGATGATGACGTGGTCGCACTCGATGCGCTCTTCGCTGCCCGGTACGATTTCGGCATTGCGACGGCCTTTGGCATCCGGCTCACCCAGGCGGGTTTCGGCCAGGATCACCGCCAGCGCGCCATTGGCCAGTTGTTCGATGCCTACCGGCTGGCTGTTCCAGCGGAATTCCACGCCCTCTTCCTTGGCATTGGCCACTTCGCGCTTGGAGCCCGGCATGTTTGCCTCGTCGCGGCGGTAAGCGCAGGTGACGCGCTTGGCACCCTGACGGATGGCGGTGCGGTTGCAGTCCATGGCGGTGTCGCCACCACCCAGCACCACCACACGCTTGCCGGCCATGGAGATGGCTTGCTCGCCTGCGGGCAGGGTTTCCATGCACTGGCGCACGTTGTTGACCAGATACGGCAGCGCTTCCAGCACGCCTGGCAGGTCTTCACCGGCAAAGCCGCCCTTCATGTACTTGTAGGCACCCATGCCCATGAATACGGCATCGTACTGTTCCAGCAGGGCTTCGATTTCGATGTCCTTGCCGATTTCGGTATTCAGTACGAACTCCACGCCCATGCCTTGCATGATTTCGCGACGGCGCTGCACGACGGCCTTTTCCAGCTTGAATTCCGGAATGCCGAAGGTGAGCAGGCCGCCGATTTCTTCGTAGCGGTCGTATACCACCGGCTTCACGCCGTTGCGTACCAGCACGTCGGCACAGGCAAGGCCTGCCGGGCCGGCACCGATGACGGCGACTTTCTTGTCGCTCCAGATCACCTTGGACATGTCCGGACGCCAGCCAGCTTTATAGGCTTCGTCGGTGATGTATTTTTCGATGCTGCCGATGGTCACGGCACCGAAACCACCCTGGTTCAGCGTGCAGGAGCCTTCGCACAGGCGGTCTTGCGGGCATACACGGCCGCAGATTTCCGGCAGGCTGTTGGTCTTGTGCGACATTTCGGCCGCTTCGAACAGCTTGCCTTCGGTCACCAGCTTCAGCCAGTTGGGAATGTAGTTGTGTACCGGGCATTCCCATTCGCAATAGGGGTTGCCACAGGACAGGCAGCGCCCGGCCTGGTCGGCGGCGTCCACCTTGTGCAGCGGTTGGTAGATTTCCTTGAACTCAATCTTGCGCACCGCGGCTTCGACTTTTTCGCCGGGGTTGCGGGAGAGCTTCATGAACTGGAATACGTCACCCATGATCGTTTCCTGACTGCGGACCCGGCCTTGTAAATGGCGGCAGGCCCTGTTGTTTCCATAGCGGCGGGGCAGCACGCCCCGCCCTCGATCGTCAATCCTTCAGCAGGCTGTCCAACGTGGCGGCCTTCGGCTTTACCAGCCAGAAGTAGTCCACGTAGTCGTCGAAGTTTTGCAGCATGGCGCGGCCGGTTTCGGAGCCGGTCAGCTCGACATGCTTGGCAATCTTCTCCAGCAGGAAGGCACGGTACATGCCCATTGCTTCGCCGTTGATCAGGTGAATGTCGACCAGTTCATTGTTGTAGCGGTAGGCAAAGCGCTCGCCCGGGTCGTAGACGAAGGCGAAACCACCGGTCATGCCGGCACCGAAGTTGTAGCCGGTTTCGCCCAGCACGATGACGGTACCACCGGTCATGTATTCGCAGCAGTGGTCGCCCGCACCTTCGATGACCGCCAGCGCGCCGGAGTTACGCACACCGAAGCGCTCGCCGGCCACACCGGCGGCAAACAGCTGGCCACCGGTGGCGCCATACAGGCAGGTATTGCCGATGATGATGGCTTCGCCGCTGTCGTACGCCGCATTCTTCGGCGGGTAGATGGTGACGCGGCCACCGGCCATGCCCTTGCCCACGTAGTCGTTGGCATCGCCTTCCAGTTCCAGGTGCAGGCCAGGCGCGTTCCACACGCCAAAGCTCTGACCGGCGCTGCCGTTGAACTTGACCTTGAGACAGCCAAACGGCAGGCCAGCCGCACCATGTACACGGGCGATTTCGCCGGACAGGCGGGCACCGATGGAACGGTGGATGTTCTCGATCGGGTAGGACAGTTCCAGCATCTGCTTGTTATGGATGGCAGGCAGGGCATCGGCCAGGATCTGCTCGGCCAGCTCGCCCTTGTCAAAGGACGGGTTGCTGTCGCTGATGCAGAAGCGCGGCACATCGTCCGGCACCGTGCCTTGCGACAGCAGCGGCGACAGGTCCAGCTTGTTCTGCTTGGTGGTTTCGCCCTCCAGCAGTTCCATCAGGTCCATGCGGCCGATCAGCTCTTCCATGCTGCGTACGCCCAGCTTGGCCATCCATTCGCGGGTTTCGCGGGCGATGAACAGGAAGTAGTTCATCACCATTTCCGGCAGGCCGAGGAAGTACTTGGAGCGCAGCTTGATTTCCTGGGTGGCCACGCCGGTGGCGCAGTTGTTCAGGTGGCAGATCCGCAGGTATTTGCAGCCCAGCGCCACCATCGGGCCGGTACCGAAGCCGAAGCTTTCTGCACCGAGGATGGCGGCCTTGATCACGTCCAGGCCGGTTTTCAGGCCACCGTCGGTCTGCACCCGTACCCGGCCACGCAGGCCGTTGGCACGCAGCACTTGCTGGGCTTCGGACAGACCCAGTTCCCACGGCGAGCCGGCGTATTTCACCGAGGTCAGCGGCGAGGCACCGGTACCACCGTCGTAACCGGAGATGGTGATCAGGTCGGCATAGGCCTTGGCCACACCGGCGGCAATGGTGCCCACGCCCGGCTCGGCCACCAGCTTCACCGATACCAGCGCGGTCGGGTTGACCTGCTTCAGGTCGAAGATCAGCTGGGCCAGGTCTTCGATGGAGTAAATATCGTGGTGCGGCGGCGGCGAAATCAGGCTGATGCCTTCCTTGGCGTGACGCAGGCGGGCAATCAGGCCGGTCACCTTGTCGCCCGGCAGCTGGCCACCCTCACCCGGCTTGGCACCTTGGGCTACCTTGATCTGCAGCACTTCGGCATTCACCAGGTAATGCGGGGTGACACCAAAGCGGCCGGAGGCCACCTGCTTGATCTTGGACATGCGCTCGGTACCGTAGCGCGATGCATCTTCACCACCTTCACCGGAGTTGGAACGGCCACCCAGACGGTTCATGGCGGTTGCCAGTGCCTCGTGGGCTTCCGGCGACAGCGCGCCCAGCGACATGCCGGCGGAGTCGAAACGCTTGAGAATGGCTTCGATCGGCTCGACTTCATCGATGGAGATCGGCTGCTCGGCCAGTTTCACCTTCATCAGGTCGCGCAGCATGGCCACCGGGCGGGTGTTCACCGTGTCGGCGTATTGCTGGTAGGCCTGGTAGTCGTCGTTTTGTACCGCTTTTTGCAGCAGCTGCACCACGTCCGGGTTGTAGGCGTGGTATTCCTCGCCGTGCACGTACTTGAGCAGGCCGCCTTGCGAAATCGGGCGCATCGGGTTGAAGGCGAAACGCAGCAGTTGTTGCTGGTCGTCCTCGAAGTCCTCGAAGCTGGCCCCGGAAACGCGCGACACGGTGCCCTTCAGGCACAGGTCCACCACGTCCTTGTGGATGCCCACGGCTTCAAACAGCTGGGCACCGCGATAGGAAGCGATGGTGGAAATCCCCATCTTGGACAGCACTTTCAGCAGGCCCTTGTTGATGCCCTTGCGGTAGTGCTGCAGCGCTTCGTTAATTTTGCAGTTGACCACGCCGCTGTTCACCAGGTCGATGATGCTCTGGTAAGCCAGGTAAGGATAAACCGCGGTGGCACCATAACCGATGACACAGGCCATCTGGTGCGCGTCGCGCACAGTGCCGGTTTCCAGCAGGATGTTGGTCTTGCAGCGCAGGCCGCTTTCAATCAGCGCATGGTGTACCGCACCGGTGGCAAACAGCGCATGGATGGGCAGACGGCCCTGGGTGATGATGCGGTCGGACAGCACCACGATCACCGTACCCTCTTGTACGGCTTCGATCACATGCTGGCACAGCTTTTCGATGGCCTGCTTGAGCGAGCTTTCCTTCGGGTCGTAGCACAAATCGAAGGTGGTGGCCTTCAGATACGGTTCCGGACGGGTGGTGACGCGGATGAATTTTTCGTGCGACAGCACCGGCGAGCGCACTTCCAGACGCTTGGCGTGCTCGGCGCTCTCTTCAAACATATTGCGTTCCGGGCCAAACACGCTGTTGAGCGACATCACCACCGCTTCGCGGATGGGGTCGATCGGCGGGTTGGTCACCTGGGCAAATTGCTGGCGCAGGTAGTCAAACGGCGAGCGCACTTTCTGGCTGAGCACCGCCATCGGGGTGTCATCGCCCATCGAGCCAACGGCTTCCTGACCGTCTTCGGCCAGGACGCGCAGGATCTGGTCGCGTTCTTCAAAGCTGAAGTTGTACAGCTTTTGCAGACGGGACAGCTCTTCCTTGCTCACCGCCTCGATGCCGGCATCGTCCTCGATCGACAGTTCCAGATACTTGGCGCTGTCCTTGATCCACTGGCGATACGGCTTGGCGCTCTTGAGCATGGCATCGATGTCTTCCGGCATCAGCAGCTCGCCGGTGGCCAGGTCAGCAGCAAACAGCTGGCCGGGCTTGACGCGGCCCTTGCGGACGACATCTTCCGGCTTGTAGTCCCACACGCCCACTTCGGAGGCGATGGTGAGGATATTGTCGCGGGTCAGCACCCAGCGCGCCGGGCGCAGGCCGTTGCGGTCCAGCATGCAGGCAGCGTAGCGGCCATCGGTCAGCACGATACCGGCCGGGCCATCCCACGGCTCCATGTGCATGGAGTTGTATTCGTAGAAGGCGCGCAGGTCCTTGTCGGTGGAGTCCACGTTCTGCCAGGCCGGCGGTACTAGCAGGCGCAGCGCACGGAACAGCGGAATGCCGCCCATCAGCAGGCCTTCCAGCATATTGTCCAGGCTCATCGAGTCCGAACCATCGGTCTGCACGATGGGACGCACGGCATCCATGTCCAGGTGCGGCGAGGCCATGATGCGCTCGCGGGCGCGCGCCCAGTAACGGTTGCCCTGCACGGTGTTGATTTCACCGTTGTGCGCCAGGAAACGGAAAGGCTGTGCCAGCTTCCATTGCGGCCAGGTATTGGTGGAGAAGCGCTGGTGGAATACCGCCAGGCTGGATTCAAAACGCGGGTCGTTCAGGTCCAGGAAGAACTTGGGCAGGTTTTCCGGAGTCACCAGGCCTTTGTAGGACAGGGTGTGCGGCGACAGCGTGGGCAGGTAGAAGGACGGATCGTCCACCTTGTTGGCTTTTTCTGCCTGACGACGGCCCATGTACAGGCGACGCTGGAAAGTCAGCTCGTCCATCCCGAAAGGACAGTTCACGAAAACCTGCGAAATGGCCGGCAGGCTGGCCAGCGCGGCTTCACCACAGGCGCTGATGTCGGTGGGCACCACGCGGAAACCGGCCACTTCCAGTTGCTGGGCTTCCAGGTACTCTTTCAGCCGGCGCAGGCTGCGCTCGCCGATTTCACTGTCGGGGTGGTGGAATACCAGACCGGCGGCGTACACTGCCTTCAGCGCGATATCCGCCTCGGCTGCCACTTCACGCAAAAAGCCGTCCGGCTTGCGGAACAGCAGGCCACAGCCGTCGCCCGACTTGCCGTCTGCCGCCACCGCTCCACGGTGGGTCAGTTTGGCCAGCGAGGAGATGGCGGTTTCCACCAGCCAGTGGCTGGGTTTGTCGTCCAGTTGGGTGATGAGGCCGAATCCGCAGCTGTCCTGCTCGAAATCCGGATGGTACAGGGTACCCTGCAACCAGCGCTGTCTGTCCATTGCTTTGTCCTGCTTATAATTGTGAATCGAGTGAATCGATTCTAAGGGCAACTTGCTTGACCTTGCAACCAGTTATTAGCTGCTTTTCCGCAGCGCAATAATTGTTTAAATTCAACAGCTTGATTGCGTTTTTCTGTAGAAAAATCAGGGAAAACCCGCAAAATATGCACATTTTTCTTCCAGTTTTGTGACACCCATATTCATATTTACGACTTTCTCCGTCGTGTACCGCCCTTATCCAAAACCGGGAAAAACACCATATTTTGAATATTGTCTGACAACATTCACGAGGTGATATGCGTAGCGATGCCACTACAGCGGCAACCCAGGTTTTCGTGCGCAAGCTGGCCGACCAGGCCTTCGCGCGCTCGGCCGGTGCGCCACTGATTGCCGGCAATAGTGTGCAATTGCTGTATGACAGCAGCGATAACTTTCCCGCCTGGAAACAGGCCATTGCTGCAGCGGAAGAGTCGGTATTCATTGAAATGTATATCGTGGCCAACGACCGTTTTGGCCGCGAGATCCGCCAGTTGCTGATGGACAAGGCCGCGGCCGGCGTCAAGGTATGCCTGCTATACGATTGGCTTGGCAGCTGGAAAGCCAGCCTGGGCGGATTTTTCCGACCGCTGGCCAGTGCCGGCGCCGAGGTGCGTGCCTATAACCCGCCCACGCTCACTGGCGGGCTGACCCTGCTGGGGCGCAACCATCGCAAGCTGATCGTGGTGGACCGGCAAACCGCCTTTATTTCCGGCCTGTGCATCAGTTCCAGCTGGGAAGGCCAGCCGCAAGCCGGCATCGCCCCCTGGCGCGATACCGGGCTGGCACTGCGCGGTCCGCTGCTGGCCGAGGCGCTGGCGGCGTTTGCCGATAGCTGGGCCAGCTGTGGCCCGCCACTGGACGCGCACTGGCTGGATTTTTCCACCCCCATCGCGGAATGCGGCACCATTGCCGCCCGCCTGATTGCCACCACCCCGTCCACCGCCCACATGATGCGGCTGGACATGCTGATTGCCAGTTTTGCCCGCCGCACGCTGTGGCTGACCGATGCCTATTTCATGGGCACCAGCACCTATCTGTCGGCACTGAAACAGGCCGCACGCGACGGGGTGGATGTGCGGCTGCTGGTGCCGCGTTCCAGCGACATCCGCTGGATTGCCACCGTGTCGCGCACCATGTACCGGCCGCTGCTGGAATCCGGCGTGCGGGTGTTCGAATGGAATGGCCCGATGATTCACGCCAAAACCGCCGTGGCCGATGGCCGCTGGGCACGCATCGGCTCCACCAATCTGAATATCTCCAGCTGGCTGGCCAACCGTGAAATCGATGTCGCCATCGAAGATGAAACAGTGGCCGGTGAACTGGCTGCGCGCTTTCTGCAGGATCTGCAGCAGTCCACCGAGGTGGTGCTCAGCGGCCACAAGCGCACCCCGGTACTGACCCAGCCGCGCCAGCGCCAGCCCCCCTCCTTCCTGCTGCCGGCGGCCAGCCATGCTGCACGCAGCAGTGCCAGTGCCGCGGCGCGCCAGGCGGCACGCATCGGCGATGCGCTGGGTGCGGTGGTACGCGGCACCCGCAGCATCGATACCAGCGAGGCGGCGGCTTTTCTCACCATCGGCCTGGCCTTGCTGGCACTGGCCGTGCTGGTGCTGCTGTTTCCCTGGCTGGTGGCCGGACCGCTGGCTTTCCTGCTGCTGGTTAGCGGTGGTGCCATCGTGCTCAAGGCACTGGGCCTGTACCGCCGCCGTAATGAAAAAAAACAACAGTTGGCCGCGACAAAAAATAATCTCAAACCGCCAGCACCGCCTGCCGGCTAATCTGTCTTAAAACAATCCGTTAACGCGGCAGCACCGGGCTGAAATCCTTGCCAGACAAGGCTTTCAACCGGATATTTGATCAAACCTGCAGAATATTTTCACTCCCTGATATTGCCTTGCAACACAAGCACGGTAAAAGGTCTACAATGCGCGCTTTCTTGGGATGTTCTCCAAGCTGGCCGACGTGAAGGACGCACCATTTGGCTGCTCCCTAAGAAAGCCGGGGGTCTGCGGCCACACCACGTCAGCCTGCAGGATACACCCCGGTTTTCGTGCGCGCCCAGTAACATTTACGCGCCTCAAGGCCAGCCTCGCCCACCGGCGACTGCGCCCCAACGCGCACCGAGTGACACTGCAGCAAGCTGCGGGCCGACAGGCGTTACAGGTGCACGGTATTGCTCTTGCCCATGGCAAAGGCTGCCTTCCTGAATGGCCATCCCCGGCTGTGGTGTCCGAGTTTTGACCGACAAGGACTCAGGTATGCGTTTTCATTTTCCCATCGTCATCATCGACGAGGACTTCCGCTCGGAAAACACCAGCGGCTCCGGCATCCGCGAACTGGCAGCGGCCATGGAGGCCGAAGGCATGAGCGTGATCGGTTACACCAGCTATGGTGACCTCACCTCCTTTGCCCAGCAGCAAAGCCGGGCAGCCGGTTTCATCCTGTCCATCGACGACGAGGAATTCCAGACCGACGACGCCTCGGAAAACGCCCTGGGCCAGTTGTACAGCTTTGTGGCGGAAATCCGCCGCCGCAACCCGGACATCCCGGTCTACCTGTACGGCGAAACCCGTACTGCGCGCCATATTCCCAATGACATCCTGCGCGAGCTGCATGGCTTCATCCACATGCATGAGGACACGCCGGAATTCGTGGCGCGCCATATCATCCGCGAATCCAAGAGCTATCTGGACAGCCTGGCCCCGCCGTTTTTCCGCGCGCTGGTGGACTACGCCCACGATGGCTCCTACTCCTGGCACTGCCCCGGTCACTCCGGTGGTGTGGCCTTCCTGAAGAGCCCGGTAGGCCAGATGTTCCACCAGTTCTTTGGTGAAAACATGCTGCGCGCCGACGTATGCAATGCGGTGGACGAACTGGGCCAGCTGCTGGACCACACCGGCCCGATTGCCGCGTCGGAACGCAATGCCGCACGCATCTTCAATGCCGACCACCTGTTCTTCGTCACCAACGGCACCTCCACATCCAACAAGATTGTGTGGCACAGCTGCGTGGCGGCCGGCGACATCGTGCTGGTGGACCGCAACTGCCACAAGTCCAATCTGCACGCCATCATGATGACCGGTGCCATTCCGGTCTTCCTGATGCCCACGCGCAACCACTACGGCATCATCGGCCCGATTCCGAAGTCGGAATTCCAGCTGGACAGCATCAAGAAAAAGATTCTGGCCAACCCCTTTGCCCGCGAAGCGCTGGAAAAGAACCCCAAGCTCAAGCCGCGCATCCTCACCATCACCCAGTCCACCTACGATGGCATCCTGTACAACGTGGAAGAGATCAAGGGCCTGCTGGATGGCGAAGTGGACACGCTGCACTTTGACGAAGCCTGGCTGCCGCATGCCAGCTTCCACGATTTCTATGGCGACTTCCACGCCATTGGTGAAGGCCGTCCGCGTTGCAAGGACAGTCTGATCTTCTCCACCCAGTCCACCCACAAGCTGCTGGCCGGCATCAGCCAGGCTTCTCAGATTCTGGTGCAGGACCCGCAAAACCGTCAGCTGGATACCGCCTGGTTTAACGAGGCCTATCTGATGCACACCTCCACCAGCCCGCAATACTCGATTATTGCCAGCTGCGACGTGGCAGCCGCCATGATGGAACAGCCGGGCGGCCAGGCGCTGGTGGAAGAATCGCTGGTGGAGGCACTGGACTTCCGCCGCGCCATGCGCAAGGTGGACGAGGAATACGGCAACGACTGGTGGTTCAGCGTATGGGGGCCGGAAGAGCTGTCCGACGACGGCATCTGCGACCCGGTGGACTGGGAACTGAAACCCGGCGCGCACTGGCACGGTTTTGCCGGCATCGAAGAAGGCTTCAACCTGCTGGACCCGATCAAGGCCACCGTGCTGACGCCGGGCCTGGATGTGGACGGCAGCTTCGAAGAAATGGGCATTCCGGCCGCCATCGTCACCAAGTACCTGACCGAACACGGTGTGGTGGTGGAAAAAACCGGCTTGTACAGCTTCTTCATCATGTTCACCATCGGCATCACCAAGGGCCGCTGGAACACGCTGATTTCGCTGCTGCAGCAGTTCAAGGACGATTTCGACAAGAACCAGCCGCTGTGGCGCGCCATGCCGGACTTTGTCGCGCGCTACCCGCAGTACGAGCGCGTGGGCCTGCAGGACCTGTGCCAGCGCATTCACGCCTTGTACACCAAGCACGACATCGCCCGCCTGACCACCGAGATCTATCTGTCCGAGATGGAGCCGGCCATGCGTCCGGCCGATGCCTTTGCCAAGATGGCGCACCGCGAGATCGAACGCGTGCCGGTCGACCAGCTGGAAGGCCGCGTTACCGCCGTGCTGCTGACGCCGTACCCGCCGGGCATCCCGCTGCTGATTCCGGGCGAGCGCTTCAACAAGACCATCGTCGACTACCTGCGCTTTGCCCAGGCTTTCAACCGCGAACTGCCGGGCTTCGAGACCGACGTGCACGGCCTGGTGGCCACCGATGTGGAAGGCCGCAAGGTGTACTGCGTGGATTGCGTCAAGTAAGGCGCCGACCTTGCACCATGCAAAAAGCCGCAGGCACTGTCCTGCGGCTTTTTTCTTGCCCGGGCCTGCGGCGCCTCAATGACGGCACAGGGTATTGCGGCCGCTGGCCTTGGCCTGGTACAGCGCCACATCGGCACGCGCATACAGCTGGGCCAGATCATCACCAGCCCGCCACATGGCCAGCCCGGCCGAGCAGCTATAGCCGAAACCCGGCAGCTCGGGCAGCGGTCGCGACGCCGCCACCGCGGCCAGCATGGCGTGCAAGGACAGCTCGGCCTCGGACTGGCTGTAGCCAGGCAGCAGCAACAGAAACTCCTCGCCACCCAGCCGGCCAAAACCGTCGTGCGGCCGCAACATGGGCTGGATGCGCTGCACAAAGTCGATGATGACGCGGTCTCCGGCCGGATGCCCCAGGCGGTCGTTGATCTGCTTGAAATGATCGAGATCGATAATCGCCACCGCCAGTGGCAAGCCGCTAGCCGCGGCCCGTGCCAGCAAACGGGCAAACTGCTGCATGATGGCGGAGCGATTGCAGATGCTGGTCAGCGGATCGGTCTGTGCCGCGCGCTGGGCCAGGTCGCGTGCCTGGCGCAATTCGCGCTCGGACACCTTGAGTTCGCTCATGTCGGTGGCCACGCACAACATGCTGCCATCCGGCTGCATGGCCTCGGTCATCCATATCCAGCGGCCATCGGTCAGGTCGGCCTCGAAGGCACGATAAACCTGCTTGCCACGACGCGAACGGGCCGACACCAGCCAGGCTTCGAAATCATGGGTATAGATCAGCGCACCAATGCAGCGCTGATAATTGCGCCGCATCAGCTCGGACCAGCTGAGCGTTTCGTGCGGCGCCACATCATAAGCCTGACAAAACGCCGCATTGGCATAACGCAACCGGTCATGGCGATCAAACAGGGCCAACAGCACGGGCGAATCGTGCAGCGCCGCCTGCAGCTCGCCGGCGATGGCGCCTTGTTCTGGTAAAGACATCCGCTGGTTTCCACCCATTTTGTTATTGGCCGTCAGCGCGCTCTCACCTTCGCGCTGGCGTACCGCTGCTCGGCGATGCCGACAGTCTGTTTAAAGATAGTTGCCAATTATTGATGCCGCTAACAAAAACCAGCGGCAGCCTTGCGCCCCCCGGCCTGTCCCGGTAGGCCAAGGCATAGCGCGCATCATCTCACCCTGCGCGCCGGGCATGATTCCGCGCGCTGGCAGGCCCGGTCAAAACCGATGGCCGTGACAGTCAACTTGCCTTTTCCCCAGCCCGTAAGCTGAAGTCCCGCCCGCTACGGGCGCAGCAGAACAAGGAGAAGGCAATGCAACAATATGACTACATCGTGGTGGGCGCGGGCTCGGCGGGCTGCACCATCAGCTGCCGCTTGGTGGAAGCCGGCAAGCGGGTACTGCTGCTGGAGGACGGCCCGCCCGACAACAGCCCCTTCATCCACATGCCGGCCACCTTCATCAAGGTCATCGGCAGCGAGCGCAGCGTGATCTACCACAGCGAACCACAGGCCAGTGCCGCCGGCCGCCGCATGCATGTACCGCAAGGCCGCACCCTGGGTGGCGGCAGCTCAATCAACGCCATGGTGTATATCCGCGGCACCGCTGCCGACTACGACGACTGGGCGGCCCAGGGCTGCACGGGCTGGGAATGGGAGCAGGTGTTGCCGGCGTTCAAGAAAGCCGAAAACCATATGCGGCTGTCCGGCGCCTACCACGGCACAGCCGGGCCACTGCACGTCAGCGATACCCGCTATCGCCACCCGCTGAGCCTGGCCTTCGTCAAGGCGGCGCAAGAGTGCGACCTGCCTTATAACGATGATTTCAACGGCCCCGTGCAGCAAGGCAGTGGCTTTTTTCATACCACCACCTTCAATGGCCAGCGTGGCAGCACCGCCGCCACCTATCTGGCAGCGGTAAGGCAGCGTGACAATCTGGAAGTGCGCACCGGCTGCTATGTGGAAAAGCTGCTATGGCAGGGCAAGCGTGCCATCGGCGTGCAGTGGCGTACTACTGATGGCCAGCAGCAGGCCCATGCCGGAGCCGAAGTCATTCTGTGTGCCGGTGCGCTGTCCACCCCCAAGATTTTGCTGCTGTCCGGCGTGGGCCCGGCGGCACAGCTGCGCCAACAAGGCATTGAGGTCGTGCAGGATGCGCCGGAAGTTGGCCAGAATTATCAGGATCACCTGGAGGTATCGGTGTATGGCCGCTGCCGCGAGCCGATCAGCCTGCTGGGGCAGGAGCGCGGTTTCAAGGCCTTGCGCAACGGCTTGCAGTGGCAATTGCTGCGTACGGGCCTGCTCACCTCCAATGTGGTGGAAAGCGGCGGCTTTGCCTGCACCGACGGCGGCACTCGGCCGGATATCCAGTTTCACGTGCTGCCGGTGCTGGTGGGCGATGTGGAACGGGCGCCACTGCCCGGCCACGGCATCTCGATCAACCCCTGCCTGCTACGGCCGAAATCACGCGGCTCGGTCAGCCTGAGCAGTGCCGATGCCCGCGCCCCGCTGCGCTTTGTCAGCGGTGCGCTCAGCCATGAGGACGATGTGGCCGGCCTGCTGCGTGGGGTCAAGCTGGCGCGGCGCATTCTGCGGGCCCCTTCGCTACAGCAGGTGATCAGCGGCGAGCTGCTGCCCTCGCCCGCCGCAGAGGCCAGTGATGCGCTGCTGATTGAACACATCCGCAGCCATGCCAAAACCGTCTACCACCCGGTAGGTACGTGTCGCATGGGCAGCGATGTCCAGGCCGTGGTCAATCCGCAGCTACAGGTGAATGGCGTGGAGGGCCTGCGCATCTGCGACGCCTCCATCATGCCCAGCATCATTTCCGGCAATACCAATGCGCCGGTCATCATGATTGCCGAACGCTGCGCCGACTTCATTCTGCAAGCCTGAGCCCTGCCCCCAAGCGAAAAGCCCGCTGCCGCAAGGCAAGGGGCTGCTGCTGGTTAATCCGCAACAATCAGAGAGGCAGCACCAGCTTGGCCCACAGCGAACTGCCCTCTAGCACTTACACACGCCGGGCTGGCTGCGACCTTGCCGGCGGGTATGGCTGGGCGTTTCGCCAAAGCGCTGTTTGTAGCTGCGGCAGAAATGGGCGAGGTGATTGAAACCCCAGCGGAAAGCCAGCTCGCTCACCGACAGGTGGCGCAGCGCCGGGTCTTGCAGATCGATGCGGCAGCGCTCCAGCCGCCTCCCCCACAGATAGCGGCTGACCGACAGGCCCTCCTGCTCGAAAATGCGCGCCAGCTGGCGGGCAGACAGCCCCAGCGCGCGGCTGATGCGCTCGCCGTCCAGCTCATCTTCCGTCAGGTGCTGCTCGATATAAGCCTTGGCACGCCACAAACTGCACAGGGTGGATTTGCCGGCCAGCGCCTGACCGCACTGCACCGCCCACAAGGAATGCAGCCACTCCAGCAACTGGCTGGCCTGATGCGCGCGCGCGGCAAGCGCTGCCGGCACGCCTTCGGCCAGCAGCTGGCGTACTGCCTGTGGCCCCCAGCCGGCAATACCGACACTGTGGTCGATCTTGACCAGCCCCTTCCCCGGCCAGCCGCCTACCTGCTGCTCGAACAGCTGGCGCGGAATATCCAGCACTGCCATGGCCATCTGCTCGGGAAAACCATGGCCATAGGGCTGGGCGGTGTCATACAGCACCACATCACCCGGTACATGCAGTGCGCAGTCCACGCCCTGATGGCTGAAGCCTCGCCCCTGCAGCATCAGGCAGGCAAAGATACTGTCGCGGCCATCATGGCGGATGCTGTGGCCGCTGCGTGCCACGGCATGGGCATTGGCCTGGATGGTGGCCATGCGGAACAGGCCGAAGTCCTGATAGCGCAGGCTGGCGTCCAGCTCCTGCTCTGGCGGGCGCTGGCACTCCACATCAATCAGCAGCCGTCCTACTTGTTCGCGCCAGAAATCCACCCGTTCGCTGCGGCTGACTGCACGGGTGGAAATGCTGACATCCGCCAGCACGCGGGCGGTCATCGGCGGCTCCCGGCTGACGGCAGGCAAGATACGGGACGACACATGGCAGGCGGCCACGCAGGCCGACCGGCGCGGTGGGTAATGGTGTGCATGGTTTCTCCTCCGGATGGCCCTCTTGCGCGGGGCCGTACAGCCGGCGGTGTCATCACCGCTCGGCCTTGCCAGACGCGGGAATAGCCCACGACTGACCTTGCTCCATATTATTAATATGTTAAGCAAAGTCAAGGCCGGCCATTGGCCAGCCCCATGCTTACCAGCCGTTCTCCAGCACCAGATGGCCCGGCGCGCTCAGCCGGCTCAGGCGAAAGCCCATTTTCATCAGCTGGCGGTGGGTGTCTTCCACCATGGCCGGATTGCCACAAATCATGAAGCGCGAGCGCTCCACGGTCAGCGGCAGGCCAGCCGCATCAGCCAGCTCGCCACTGGCCAGCAAGGCCGGAATGCGCTGCTGCAACATGCCGGGCTCGGCCTGACGCGTCACCACCGGCAGATACTGCAGCCGCTCGCCCCACTCCGCCCACAAGGGGTGCTGACGCAAGGCGGCGATTTCCTCGCGATAGGCCAGTTCGCCGGCTTCACGCACGCAATGCACCAGTACGATATGGGCAAAGCGCTGCCACACTTCCGGCTGCTGCAGGATGGACAGATAGGGCGCCAGGCCGGTGCCGGTGGCCAGCAGCCACAGGTCTTCGCCATCGGGCAGGCGGTCCACGGTGAAAAAGCCATTGGCCTTGTTGTCCAGCAGCACTTCAGCGCCGGCCTGCAAACGGGCCAGGCGCGAGGTAAACAGGCCGTCCGGCACCACGATGGAGAAAAACTCCAGATGCTCGTCCCAGCTGGCGGAGGTCATGGAATAGGCGCGCCACACCATGCCACCATTTTCCAGCGGCAGGCCCAGCCGGGCAAACTGGCCGGGGGTGAAGCGCCAGGATGGTGGGCGGGCCAGGCGGAAGCTGAGCAGCTTGTCGTTCCAGTGGTGTAAGGAGAGGATGGGCTGGGTGGTGAATTTTTCTGCGGCGGGGGCGGTCATGAGCAATACCTTAGCAATTTACTCAGGTAATTTACCGCATCAGGGCCGCCACAACAAGCCAGACACGGCTTGTTGCGCAGCCCGTTTCAAGTCATGACGGCTTAATCCGCCAGTGCCTGTGCCAGATCAGCCAGGATGTCCTCGATATCTTCCACACCGATGGACAGCCGCAGCCCGCCCTCGCGGATGCCCAGCGCGGCCTTCTGCTCCGGCGGCATGCCGCCGTGCGACATGGTGTAGCTGTGGTTGACCAGCGACTCCACCCCGCCCAGCGATTCGGCCAGGGCAAACAGCTGCAGCTTGCTGGCGACGCGGCTGGCTTCGGCACGGCTGTCTTCTTTCAGCCAGATGGTGATGATGCCGCCAAAACGGCGCATCTGCTGCTTGGCGATGTCGTGGCCGGGATGGTCGGCAAAGCCGGGGAAAAACACCTTTTCCACCTTGGGATGGTCACGCAGGAAGGCCGCCACTTGTTCGGCATTGTCGCAGTGGCGTTCCATGCGCAGGTGCAGGGTCTTGATGCCGCGCAGGGTGAGGAAGCAATCCTGCGGCCCCGGCACGCCACCGGCCGAGTTCTGGATGAACTTGATGTCGGTAAACAGCTGCTGCTCATTCACCGCCACCAGCCCCAGCAGTACGTCAGAGTGGCCACCCAGGTATTTGGTGGCGGAATGCACCACGATATCGGCCCCCAGATCCAGCGGGTTTTGCAGATAAGGCGTGGCAAAGGTGCTGTCCACCGCCACCTTGCAGCCATGCTGGTGGGCAATCGCCGACAGCGCGCTGATGTCCACCAGGTTCAGCAAGGGGTTGGTGGGCGATTCCAGCCACAGCAGCTTGGTGCGTGGGCTGATGATGGCGGCCAGATTGGCGGGGTCGGTGAGGTCGGCAAAGGTCACGGTGATGCCGGCCGGCGCCATCACCTTGGTCAGCAGGCGGTAGGCGCCGCCGTAGAGGTCGGCCACGGCAATGACTTCATCGCCCGGCTTCAGCGTGGCACGCAGCACGGCGTCGATCGCCGCCATGCCGCTGGCAAAAGCCAGGCCATGCTGGGCGTTTTCCAGGCTGGCCAGGCAGTTTTCCAGCGCGGCACGGGTGGGAGTGCCGGTACGGGCATAGGCAAAGGGCAGTTGTTCGCCGATTTCGGCAAATTCGAATACCGATGTCTGATAGATCGGCGGCATCACCGCGCGGCTGTGCTGAGTGCTGTCATGGCCGGAATGGATGGTTTTGGTGGCAAATTTCATGATGTATTCCTGATTTTTCCTTGCTGCATGCTGCGGCAGCCCGCCGCCAGCGGCCGGACTGGCCGGTACGGGCAGGCCATACCACTGGCATGAATAAAAGCATGATCACGGTAAAACCCGGCAGCTTGCCGGCATTTTCTTGATCATTCCCAATAATCCGCCGCAATTTTCTTTACAGCCCCGGCGATTGGGACTATTTTTCGCCGTTTCAGATTCAAACGGCTGTACGAATGAAGCTAGAACGCGCTTTTGACATTCTCTTTCACCAACTGGAAACCCTGCCGCGCGCCGATTGCCTGTCTGCCAAAACCGGCAAGCAGTGGCAGTCGCTCAGCAGCCGCGAGGTGATGGAGGCGGTCAATGCCGTCAGCCTGGGCCTGCTGCAACTGGGCATGGTACGCGGCGACAAGGTGGCCATCGCCGCCGACAACTGCCCGGCCTGGACCATTGTCGATCTGGCACTGCAACAGATCGGGGCCATCAGTGTACCGCTCTACCCCACCTGCACGCTGGATGATGCACGCTATATCCTGGCGCATGCCGAGGTCAAGCTGGCCTTTGTCGGCAGCGCTGCCCTGCACAAGAAGCTGGCGCAGGCGCTGGATGGACGCAGCTGCCCGCTGTACGCGCTGAACCCGCTGGCCGGGCTGCCATGCTGGACCGCGCTGCGCGATGCCGGCCGCCATGGCGATCTGCGCCAGCTGGCTGCGCTGCGCAGCAGCATCCGGGCCGACGATGTATTCACCATCATCTATACCTCGGGCACTACCGGTCGCGCCAAGGGGGTGATGTTGTCGCACCGCAATGTGCTCAGCACCGTCATCGCCACGGCCGAGCACACCCGCCTGCCCGCCGGCCAGTGCCGGGCACTGAGTTTTCTGCCGCTGTCGCATATCTTCGAGCGCGCCGGCGTGCTGTACTACCTGTTCACGGGCACCGGGGTGTATTTTGCCAGCGTCGACAGCCTGTCCACCAGCCTGCGGGAAGTACGCCCACATACCTTCAGCGCAGTACCGCGCGTACTGGAAAAAGTGCATGACAAGCTGGTGGGCAAGGCCCGCGATCTGTCAGGCTGGCGCCGCCGCCTCTACCTGTGGGCCATCGCCCGCGCCGAAGCCTACCAGCCCGACCAGCCGCCACGCGGCCTGGCTGCGCTGCAACATGCGCTTGCCGACCGGCTGGTCTACCGCCAGTGGCGCGCGGCCATGGGCGGTGAACTGCGCTGGGTGAATGTCGGCTCGGCCGCGCTGCAGCCACGGCTGGCGCGCCTGCTATGGGCCAGCGGCATTGCCGTGGCCGAAGGCTATGGCATGAGCGAAACCGCACCGGTGATCAGCGCCAATCCCTTTAGCGCAAAAGACGTACGCATCGGCAGCGTGGGCATTCCGCTCAAGGGCGTGGAGCTGAAACTGGCTGATGATGGTGAAATCCTGGTGCGCGGCCCCAATGTCATGGTGGGCTATTACAAGGAGCCGGCACTCACCGCGGAAACCGTGCAGGACGGCTGGCTGCATACTGGCGATATCGGCGTGCTGGAACAGGGTTATCTGCGCATTACCGACCGCAAGAAGGAAATGTTCAAGACCAGTAACGGCAAATACATCGCCCCGCAATTGCTGGAAAACAAGCTGAAGGAATCGGCCTATATCGACCAGATCATGGTGGTGGGCGACGGGCAGAAATTCGCCGCCGCGCTGATCGTGCCGCTGTATGAGCGGCTGCAGGAGTGGTGCCAGGAACATGGCATCACTTACACTACCAATAGCGAGATGCGCCTGCATCCGCGCATCGTCGAGCTGATCGAGCGCGAAGTGAAACGCTTCAACCGGCACTTCGGCAGCTGGGAGCACATCAAGAAGTTTTCCCTGCTGGACAAGCCCTGGTGCGTGGACGCCGGTGAGCTGGCCCCCACACTCAAGCTGCGGCGCAAGGTAATCAGCGAACGCTGCCGCGCCCTGATCGACACCATGTACCGCCACGCCTGAGCCCGCGCCTGCCAAGGCGCCGGCCCTGGCGGGCGCCCAACACGCAGGAGACTTCATGATTGCCGCCATTGACCATATCGTACTGACCACCGCCCGCCTGGATGAGTGCATCGCCTTTTATTGCGATGCGCTGGGCATGACGCTGGAGCGCTTCATCGGCGGCACGCCAGCGGTGGAAAGGCTGGCGCTGCGCTTTGGCCGGCAAAAGATCAATATCCATGTGCAGGGCAAGGAGTTCGAGCCCAAGGCCCAGCTGCCCACCCCCGGCGCACTGGACCTGTGCTTGATCGCCGCGCTGCCGCTGGCCGAGGTCATCCAGCAACTACAAGCCAGGCAGATTGCCATTGTCGAAGGTCCGGTACTGCGTACCGGTGCCACCGGCAAGATCAACTCGGTGTATGTGCGCGACCCCGATCACAACCTGATCGAGATTTCCGAATACCTGTCCTAGCCCCCAGCCCGCCGTGGCTTAACGCTGGTGCGCCAGCTCCAGCTTGCGCTCCACCCGCTTTTGCAGCCGCTCGAAGCTGGCACTCATCATCCAGTACAAGGCCGCCGCGCCCAGATAGAGCGGCAGCGGCTGGAAAGTCTGGGCAATCACTTCCTTGGTGGCCAGCATCAGCTCGGTCACGGTAATCACCGACACCAGCGAGGTGTCCTTGATCAGGCTGATCAGCGAATTGGACAGGCTGGGCACCGACAGCCGCAGCGCCTGCGGTGCCACGATATAACGCATGGTCTGCCACCAGCTCAGGCCCAGCGACAGCCCGGCATCCCACTGGCCACGCTCCACCCCGGCAATGCCGCCGCGCAGGCTTTCCGACAGATAGGCCGCCACATTCAGCGTCAGGGCGATGATGCCGGCCGGCACCGGTTCCAGTTCGATGCCGATGCCCGG
The DNA here is from genome assembly GCF_016429115.1 of Aquitalea sp. ASV15. NCBI lineage: Bacteria > Pseudomonadati > Pseudomonadota > Betaproteobacteria > Neisseriales > Chromobacteriaceae > Aquitalea > Aquitalea sp. ASV15. The sequence continues at coordinate 71,285 of NZ_JAELTZ010000008.1, forward strand.
CAAGCCATAATAGATCACGAAAATCTGCACCAGCAGCGGCGTACCGCGCATGGCACTGACGTAAAAAGCCACCAGCTGCGACAGCACCGGCACCTTGCCCACCCGCAGCAGGGCCACCACAAAGCCCAGCAGCAAACCCAGCACCATGGACACCACGGCAAACATCAAGGTATACAACGCGCCCTTGAGCATGACCGGCAAGGCGGCCCTTATCAGATCGGCCCACTCCATGTATTCATCCCCATTCAAAAACACCTGCGCCCCTGACCGGCAGGGGCGCAGCAATCAGCCCATTCTAATGGTACTGACGGTAAAACACGATGGCCGCAGCGGGCCAGACCCGCTTACTTGGCGGCGGTCGGCGCCTTGGATACATCAATACCAAACCACTTCAGCGAAATCTTCTTGAAGCTGCCATCGGCCTTCATGTCATTCAGTGCCTTGTCCACCGCCTGCTTGAACTTGGGGTTGTTCTTGGCAAACGGAATGCCCATGGTGGTGATGTCACCCACCGGATGGCCAGCCTTCAAGGGCAGCTTGGCTTGCTTGATGGCAAAGGGAATCAGCAGGCTGTCATTGAGCGCGGCGTCGATACGGCCGCTGGCCAGGTCCTGCAGGTTCTCCGGTGCCGAGGGATAGACCTTCACCTCGATGCCATTCACCGCCTTGACCATGTCGGCATAGTTACTGCCCTGGCCCACGCCCACCTTCTTGCCTTTCAGGTCATCCAGCGACTTGAACACGCGGCTCTCGTTCTTGCGCACGATCAGCTGGGCGCTGGAATAGGTATAAGGCTGGGAAAAATCGAAGGTTTCCTTGCGCTTGTCGGTAATGCCCACCTGGTTCACCACCACGTCAAACTTGCCCGCCTGCAAGCCAGCCAGCAGGCCGCTCCATTCACCGGTGGTGAATTCCGGCTTCACCTTCAGGCGCTTGGCCACCTCGGTGGCCACTTCCACATCAAAGCCGGTGAGCTGTTGATTGGCATCCTTGAAGGTAAAGGGCGGGTAGGTGCCTTCCACGGCAATTTTCAGCGTACCGCGCTGTTTCACGGTATCCAGCAGGTCAGCAGCCAGGGCGTGGCCAGCGCAGGCGGCGATAAGGGTAGCCAGCAGAATTTTTTTCATATCAAAATAACCCTGAGTTATTTTAAACAAACAATTTAATCAAAGGCGGAATATATCAATACTCACGCCGGCAAGCCAGCAACTTCTACAGTGGTCACAGCATACGCCGGGTTTAGCGTACAAACAGCCATATTGTCAGTGCGGTTCCCACCACCACCACAAAGCCGCGCAACAAGCGCTCCGGCAGGCGGTGCATCAGCCAGCCACCCACCACGCCACCGACAATGCCACCCGCGCCCAAGGCCAACACCGCCGACCAGTTGATCAGCGGCGAAAAGGCAAAAATCACCACCGCCGAAGCATTCATGGTCATGGCCAATGCATTCTTGGTGGCCGTGGCCATCCGCACCTGCTGGCCGGCAATGGTCAGCGCCGCCAGCATCAGAAAACCGATGCCCCCACCAAAATAACCGCCATAAACGGCAATCACCCCCTGGATCAGCAGCAACAAGGGCGTGGGCAGATGACGCGCGGGGGCATCGGCGGCCACCACCGGCTTGCGGCGAAAGCTGCCCCAGGCAAACACGCTGGTGGCAAACAGCACCAGCCATGGCACCAACCGGGTAAAGATGCTCACCGGCGTCGACAGCAATAGCAGCGCCCCCAGCACGCCCCCAATCAGGCTGACCACAAACAGCTGCCGAAACGGCACCGGCCCCACGCCGCCCACCAGCTTGCGCCCGGCCAGCGCCGAGGTGATCTGGCTGGGAAACAGCGCAATGGTGCTGCTCATATTGGCCGCCAGCGGGTTCAGCCCGGCCAGCAACAAGGCGGGAAAGGTAATGAAGGAACCACCGCCGGCCAGCGCGTTCTGGATGCCGGCATACAAACCTGCCGCAGCAATCAGTGCCAGCAAGGGAAGCGGCAGGGACAAATTCGACATAAAAACAGCTCCGCAGTAGATGGGCCACACGCCAGCCGCCATTCTGCCTTGGATACCGAAGAAAAACACTCGGGTTTTCCCGCCGGGACACACATGCAGCGCACGGCAAGCCGGCAGACTGGCCGTCGGCCAGCAGCCCTGTTAGTCTGTCGGCATACGCCGACAAGGCCGCCAGCATCCACTGCGGCAGGGAGAAAACATGAAGCTGATCACAGGAGTCACCGCCGCACTGGCGCTGGCCGTAACAGGCTGGTGCACCATCGCCCCCGGCATTGTCGGCATGCGTAGCGAAGACAAGATGCGCAGCGACTTTGCCGCGCTGGGCAACAGCAGCGCGGGATCCTTGCTCAGCCTGCAGCAGTTTGATCGTGGCTGGTTCAGCTCCAGCGCCCGTGCCCAGCTGAAATTGCCGCTGGGCGGCCAGCAGCAAATCTTCCAGCTCGACTACCACATCAACCAGTTTCCGCTGCCTTTCGTGCGCTGGTCGCGCACGCAAACCACCATCACCCCGCTGGATGCCCAGGGCCAGCCCGGCCAGCCGCTACCACTGCAGATTGACACCATCCGCGCCACCGATGGCAGCACCAGCAGCCAGTTTTCCGGGCAGAACATCACGCTGGGCAGCCCGGCCGGCGCCCTCAGCTTCAGCATCAAGGGCAGCGCACGCAGCCAGGCAGGGCAGCCAGTCAGCTACGACCTGACCCTGCCCGATATCAGCTACCGCGCTACCGTCCCGGCGGCTGGCGACATCAGGCTGAGCCTGGTCAATCTCAAGCTCAATGGCAGCCTGGCCGCCTTCAGCACGCCGGAAGAACCGTGGGCCTCGCAGCTGACACAGCAATTCGACAGCGCCAGCCTGCAAAGCGGGGCACTGCCGCTGGCCCAGCTAGGCCCCACCCATCTGGAGATCAGCGTGCGCGACAAGGCTGGCAATGTCGACGTCAGCTATCGCACCCACCTGGCCAGCCTCAAGCTGACACCCCCCGGACTGCCACCCATCCAGCAGGACAATATCGATGCCGACTTCAGCTACAACAATCTGCACAAACAGACGCTGACCGCCTGGCAAAGCGAAGCCCTGGCACTGAACAACCGCGCCGACCTGCGCGCCAACCCAGCCGCCATGCAGCAGGCGTCGATGGCGCTGGTCTACAAATACATGGGCACCTTCCTGGCCCAATCCCCCAGTTTCAAGCTGGATCGCCTGTCCTTCCACATGCCACAGGGCAGCTTCAAGGCCAATTTCACCATCGCTTTTGATGGATCGGGCGTCAAAGCGGCCGACATCACCCTGCCCTGGCTGGCGGCACAGGGACAGCGCCGCAGCAGCCTGCAAGCGGGCATGACGCTGGAGCGCAGCCTGCTCGACGGCCTGCTGCCCCGTAGCGGCGGCCCCGGACAAACCGCCCAGGCCAGGGCAAGCGCCGATGTCATGCTGGCGCAATGGCAGGCACAAGGGCTGATCAAGGATGATGGCAAATTCATCAGCAGCAGCCTGCAAATCGACAGCAACGGCATCAAGGCCAATGGCCAGCCGCTCAAGCTGCCGGCCGCCATGGCGGGCATGAGCGGCATGAACGGCGCACCGCCTCAGCCGGCCCCCGTCGCCCCTGCCGCGGCAGCCCCATCCGCAACAGCAGCCCCGTCCGCCGCAGCGGCCATCGCACCAGCGCCGCCAGTGGCTCCGGCACCTCCCAAAGTGGCAGCAGCCAGCGCCAACAGCAGCCCGATACCCGCCACCGTGGCGGCCAGCAAGGCCGAGCCAGCCACAACGGCCCCGGCCCACCACGCCCTACCCGGCCCGCAGCGCGACCTCAGACACTGCCTGAGCCTGCCCAACGACCGCGCCATCATGCGCTGCGCCGAGGGTTAAGCCCGCCCCGCCGAAGTACGGAAGTACTGCACCGTGCTGCGCAGCGGTTGATCGAGGGCGATCAGGCCAATGGAATAAATAAGGGGATAAGTAGTAATCAGTGGTGCATCGCATGCTTACGCTTGCATGGACGAATGGCACGCAAGTCGTGGTTACGATAGGTGGTAAGAACCGAACCATCCGGCTGCACCAGTACGTGCACACCTTCCGCAGCACGCAGATTGATGCCACGGGTGGCAAAGAAATCCACCTCGCGACGGCCGACCACCTGAAACCGGAGGCCACGCGCATAGACCACTCGCCCATAGCGCAACACCTGCTCAACCAGTGCAGGACGAATGCCTCGCTGCTGCATGCGTAGCCAGGCGTGTGGAACAAGAGGGTGATTGGCAAGGGCTTGCGGTGATGCGGTTATCATGGCGCGGCTCCTGGTTGGGCATACCCCACTAGAGCCAGAAGCGTGCCAAGAAGCTGCGCAGAACCATCATTGAAATTAATACGCAAAAACAACAACTTAGCAGAAATCCGTGACACAAGGCTGCGCCCAGCACAGCCCTGAGGAGAAAATAATTATCTATTGGGTAAAATTATTTACAAACAGTGAAAATTGAAAGTTGATTCAAGCCCCAAAAAAACACTGCATCAGTTTCACCAAGATGCAGTGTCTGGAGTCCTGGCACTAAGCAGAATAAAACGGCCAGCATACTGGAGAAATCAGTCGCTCTCCCAATCCACAACATCCTGAAACCTCTGCGCAACCTTCACCAGGCGGAGATTCTTGATGGTCTTGCTGCTGCCATCCATATAATCAACCCGGAGTGAAACCAGCTTTGGCCACTCCACCGTATTGGTAAACCACAGGTGATCGAAGGTGTACTCGCTGATACCTTGCGGTTCGATGGGGCCGATGCCTCTCACTTTTTTCACTGGCCCGGCGAAACGGTCACGCACAACATCATCCACCGCATTCATGCCCGTCAACTCCACACGGATATACTTGATGGTTTTCTTGGTCGGATTGAACACACGTAGCCGGAATCCTGTGCTGTTGGCATATTCACCTTCATCAAATGCCGAGAAAGCCAACACACTGATGCCGTATTTGGCTGGCGCAGCGTAAGCATCCAGTGCCTCACCCAAAATATGGTGACGATATGCCACTCCCAATTGCTCCAGCTCGCCAAAGTCCTGGTTTGCCAGCTTCTGCTCATCCAGCTCAGGAAGGGCCGCCCGCTTTTCATCGGCCATGAACACGTCGCTGTTCTCGATAAAGAATCGCTGCTTGCCGTAATAGGCCACCAGATAATCCTTTGCCTCTCCGTAAGACGGTTGGCAACGATAGCGACCGGCCACCAGCACCGTCATCTGTTCAAACAAGGTTTTGACTGCACTACCACGACAATCCGACATGCTCTGGAACGCAGCACTGGCATGCTTCAGCATGCCCAGCGGTGGATGCGGCTGCTCACTTGCCATGGCACTGGCAGAAAGCGATGCAATCAACAAACAACATGCGCGTAAGACCGGCGCCGGCGAAAAGCACAGATATTTCATAAGAGAGGGAGTAATTGATAAAGGAAAGCACCTTGCGCCCAAGGTGCTCATGAGTAATGAACCCTGCATGGTTTTACCATATGCCATTCAGGGTCAGACGTCGTCAAGGGATCAGGAATATCGCACACGACCAGCGCGTACGCCCGGACACGCCAGCCAACCATGTAAAACCTGCTGATTCAGACCTTATGTTCCACAATGCGCTGTTTACCCGGAACAACCCGTACCCGGCCAAAGTCAGTGGCTACATGGTGAAAACCTTGCAGATAGTCGCACTTCAGTACACTGGGCTCGGCTTGCAGGACACCTTGTTCATCCAGGCTGAACACCTGTGCCCGCAGGAAGCACTTGCAATTGCCCACGGCAAACTCGAACACATTCTCCTGGCCATCCAGGTAGCCATCCTTGCTGTTATTCAGACGCTCCACCTGCTTGATGGTCAGCACGACTTCCAGGATTTCCGCACTTTCCTGTCCGGCAGCATGCAGCTCCTGCAGCTTGGCAGTAAACCAATCCAGATCTCCACGGGAGAAGTCACAGCCCTCTTGTCGAACGAAATCCAGACTAGCCTTCTCCTCAGCCAACAGGTAAGGGTGGGTATGCATGGCCCCCAGTACTTGATAATCCATCGCCAAGGCAAGATGCTTTTTCAGGGCCTGCGCATCCGGATCGGCCACCACATAGCCGCCGGCCATTTCCGCAGAGGTATCCACCGAAACAAACTCGACATGGTGGTGGCGGGTACGGCTGGTTTCTTCGTAGTAGCCATACAGCGAAGCATGCATCTCCAGGCCGTTGCGCTTGCGGTTGGCGTGATTGATGACGAATGCCTCGAAACCATTGAGCAGGATCTGGGTAATTGCCGGTTTGCCAAAGTGAATGTAGTGCTTCATCTCATCCCCTGTATTCATTGAAAGTGTGGCCAGACCATTCAGCCGAACCACCTCTATTGCTGTGTCACTGCGGATCAGATTGCCAACCAAATCAGCGGACCAACCCGTATCGATCAAGCCCAGCATGCCACGCAGCCGGATGGTGCATATTATCCCAAATCAATAGCTAGGCAGGCATGGAAAATCATTACACATGGCAAATGGTCGATTCATGGCCACCATTCACAGCGGCATGGACTCATGGCTAGCAGGACGTGGCAGCAGCCATTTCGTTAAACGGCCGTGCAGGCAGGCTAGCCGCCAGCTTTTGCAATTGCAGCAGCACATCGCCGCGCAATGGCTGCACACCATTGGCACCCTGAAAGTTTCCGCTTACTGCCGACGGAAAGTGACGGCGCATCCAGGCAGTCAACGGCAAACGGTTAAGTGCAGGGTCTGTAGAATCAAACCAGACGCTGTAACGGTGGTAAGGGTCGTAATACACCACCGAGCGTGCATCCAGCTTGGGTACCGGCAGTACCGGCTTGTCTACCAGACACACCCGGCCCAGCAATTCCAGTTCACCTTTGTGGCCCACAGGCGTTTTGACCAGCCAGAGGTTGTCAGCCGGAGTGGCGGCCAACTCAGCCAGCACGCCCTGATCCGAGCGCAGCCAGCCGATTTTTCCGGTCAGGATGTCCTGATCGGCATTTTTCCAGTAATACAGAATGTCCATTGATTTTGATCAATTCAGAAAGGTTGGACGCAGTCGCACGGCCAAGTTGAGGTCAGCGCGTGATGATGGTTTTACAAAGTGATGGCAAGGTTAGGCGGCACGGTAGCCGTACATGCGTACGAATACGCTTCACTATTCGTTCCCACTTTCTGAGAAAGCTATTTGACTAATTGCAAAGTGCATTTCATCTAACTTTTCTTGGAAAACGACATTCTTTGAAATTTGCCTTTTAATGCGATTGACAATAGTCAAAAAATTTTCCTGCAAGGCAATTGGCGGATATGGAAATTCGATAGAATCGATGATCCCGACATTCATGTGTGTGAAAGGTGAAGCTGCTGGTGTTGAACAACTCCTGCTTGCTGTCGGCAGCGGCGATACGTGACAGTACCTTTTCCAGTGCCGGGCCCGTGATGCCTTTGTCTTCCAGGCGTTTTTTTTCGTCCAGCACCTTCTGCTTGTTTTCGGCCAGTACCAGATCGAAGCGGCGCAGCACAATCCGCGGCAGCATCACGCGACGGTACTGTGGCGGACGATAGGGGCCGCGAAGCTTGTTGGCGATGTTCCAGATGAAGTCGACGAGGTTTTGGTGTTTTGTACTCTGCATATTTGCTTGCTTTATCTCTGCTGTTCGCTTGTTCGTGTTTGGGCGGCCTGATTGCCCTGGTGCTTGCTGTTGTCCAGCCAGCTTGGTGTCTAAGTCGTTTTGGTCAGCCTACTTTTCATGGCTCCTCAGGCTGGTATCCCGTTATCTCGGGGCTTGGGGTCCCTGGCTCTAACTTAATCCACTTCGCTGTGCGCCCCTTCCCTGTCGGGGCAATCACCCCCTCGGCTTTCATGGCGCGCAGGATCACGCGCACCATGTCGCGGCTGATGCCGGGGCAGGCCTCTTCGATCTCCGAAATGGAGAAGGGCAATTGGCGTTTGAGAATTTCAGAGCGAACGCGGTCGCCCTTGGCACCCCGGCCGCGCTCGATGGTGCCCACGCGCTCTTCGAATTCCTTGTAGGCGCGCAGCAGGGCACCCCAGAAGTAGTCAAGCCACGGGGCGATGTCGTGTGCGGCATCGTGCCAACCCTGGGAGCTGGCCTCCAGCGTTTCGTAGTAGCTTTCCTTCGATTCTTCGAAGATGCGCTCCAGGCTGATGAAGCGGCCCACCGCATAGTCGAAGTGATAGAGCAGCTGCAAGGTGAGCAGCCGTGCCATGCGACCGTTGCCATCCGGGAAGGGGTGGATGCACAGGAAGTCGAGAATGGCCAATGGCACCAGCACCAAGGGGTCTGCCAAGTGCTGATCCAAGGCCAAGCGATAGCGCGCAATCAGGTCTGCCATCGCCATGGGGGTGAGGTGAGCGGCGACCGGACGAAAGCGAATACGTGCGCTGCCATCGGGGTGACGCTCGACGATGTCGTTGTTGGTGGCCTTCCATTGCCCGCCGGGTTGGGGCATGTAGCGGTACAGCATGCTGTGTAGTTGCAGGACTGTGCTGTCAGAAAACGGCATCTGCTCGCCGCTCTCATGGACCAGACTCAGGGCATCGCGGTAGCCTGCCACTTCTTGCTCGGAACGGCTTTGCGGCGTGGCATTCTTGAGCACCAGCGATTTGAGCCGGTGCGCGGCGACGATGACGCCTTCCAACCGGTTCGACGACTCGGTGGACTCAACCACTGCCACCTGCCGCAAGTCGCTCAGTATCTCGGGCGACTGCGCCACGAAGAGCTGCTGTTTGCCTCTGTATTCACCCAGGGCACGCAGGGTCGCCAACTGCCGCGCGTCGAAACGCAACTTGGCGAGGTAGTCAGGTGAGAGTGATTGCATGCAGCATGCATCCGGGCTGGAAAGAATGGGGTAATGCTACAGTAAATAAGGGTATTTTCAATAGCCATTACCCCAATAAAATTGCCATTACCCCATTCCCACTAGATGCGTTGAGTTGATATGCGCCTGCACTATGGACCACGCCCGGATAAGAGCCGCAACAAAATAACGTAGCGTCATTGGAGCATGGCGCGCTGACGCCGACAGTACAAAGGTATGGCAAAGAGGCATGAGCACTCCGTCATGCATCCTCCGCGTTCTGATATATCCAGCGAGGCCACTCATCTAATTTCAGGCAACAACCATAAACAACAAAGCCGCGTAAAGTCGCGGCTTTGTCGTGTTTCTTGGATTGCATGGCCTTTCCCGGCGTTTCTGGAAAGACCGTCCACCCACTAGACGTTGAACAGGAAGTTCATCACGTCACCATCCTGTACCACGTACTCCTTGCCTTCGGAACGCATCTTGCCGGCTTCCTTGGCCTTGGCTTCGCCACCCAGGGTGATGAAGTCGTTGTAGGCAATGGTCTGGGCGCGGATAAAGCCGCGTTCGAAGTCGGTGTGGATCACACCGGCAGCCTGCGGGGCGGTGTCGCCGACGTGGATGGTCCAGGCGCGCACTTCCTTCACCCCGGCGGTGAAGTAGGTCTGCAGGCCCAACAGCTTGTAACCGGCACGGATCAGGCGGTCCAGACCCGGCTCTTCCAGGCCCATTTCGGCCAGGAATTCGGCCTTGTCGGCGTCATCGAGATCAGCGATTTCGCTTTCGATGGCCGCGCACAGGGCCACTACCGGCGCGCCTTCGCGCTCGCCCAATGCTTGCAGCTTGTCCAGGTAGGGGTTGTTGCTGAAGCCGTCTTCCGCCACATTGGCCACGTACATGGCGGGCTTGATGGTCAGCAGGCACAGCGGCTTGAGGATGGCCTTTTCTTCGTCGGACAGATCCAGCGAGCGTACCGGCTGGCCCTGGTCCAGATGCGGCACCAGCTTTTCCAGTACGGCGATCAGCGCACGGGCGTCCTTGTCACCGGACTTGGCTTTCTTGCCTTCGCGCTGCATGGCCTTTTCCACCGAGGACAGGTCGGCCAACGCCAGTTCGGTGCCGATGGTTTCGATGTCGGCAATCGGGTCGACCTTGCCGGCCACATGCACGATATTGTCGTCGTCAAAGCAGCGCACCACATTGACGATGGCGTCGGTTTCGCGGATGTTGGCCAGAAACTGGTTTCCCAGGCCTTCACCCTTAGACGCACCCGCCACCAGGCCGGCGATGTCGACGAATTCGACGATGGCCGGCTGGATTTTTTGCGGGTTGATGATCTTGGCCAGTTCGGCCAGACGCGGGTCCGGCACTTCCACGATGCCCACATTGGGCTCGATGGTGCAGAAGGGATAGTTGGCGGCTTCGATGCCGGCCTTGGTCAGCGCATTAAACAGGGTGGACTTGCCAACATTGGGCAGGCCAACAATACCGCACTTCAGACTCATGTCAGCATTCCTTGAAATCGGTTCACAATCAGGCGGGCCGTTTGCGCCGGCCCGGTTCATTACTTGGCTGCAGTATGCAGTTCTTTCATGGCCATCGCCATATTGCCGGCAATGGCCAGCGGCAGATGATTCAGCGATTTGAGCACGGCGTCATCGATGGCGCTTTGCTCTTCGGCCCGCGGCTTTTTCAGCACGAAATTGGCCACTTCGTTGCGGTCGCCCGGATGGCCGATGCCCAGGCGCAAGCGCCAGAACGCCGGGGAACTCAGGCGTGCGGCAATGTCTTTCAGGCCGTTGTGGCCGCCATGGCCACCGCCCTGCTTGAGGCGGGCCGTGCCGGGCGGCAGGTCCAGCTCATCATGCACCACCAGGATTTCATCCGGCAGTATCTTGTAAAAATGCGCCAGCGCCAGCACGGCCTGGCCGGACAGGTTCATGAAGGTCAGCGGCTTGAGCAGCCAGATATCCTGGCCTTCGATCTGCACACGGGCAATATCGCCGTGGAACTTGCCCTCGGTACGCCAGTTGCCCTTGTATTTCCAGCACAGCTCGTCCAGCAGCCAGAAACCGGCGTTATGGCGGGTCTTTTCATATTCCGGCCCGGGGTTGCCCAGACCGACAATCATGCGAATGGCGGACATGATCGGATTTTCCAGTAAAAAGGCCCGCTGCAGGCCAAAGCCTGACAACGAGCCCTTGTCAAACAAGCACTAATGCTTAGGCGTTGGCCAGAGCAATGGCTGCGTCTTCGCCACGAACCAGGGCGGCGATTTCAACACCGGCCGGCAGTTTCAGGTCGGACAGGTGTACGGCTTCGCCTACCTTGATGGCAGACAGGTCAACTTCGATGAACTTCGGCAGGTCGCCCGGCAGTGCGCGAACTTCCACTTCATTGATGATGTGGCTGATCTTGGCGCCTTGCAGCTTAACGGCGTCCGATTGGTCGGCGTTAACGAAGTGCAGTTGAATCTTCACGTGTACTTTTTGGCTCAGGTCAACACGCTGGAAATCAACGTGCATCACTTGCTGTTTGTACGGGTGGTTCTGGAAGTCACGCAGGATGACAGCTTGCTTCTGGCCGTCGATGACCAGGTCCAGAATGGCGGAGTGGAATGCTTCTTCCTTCAGTGCGTAGAACACGGTGTTGTGGTCCAGCACGATGGATTCTGCAGCGCCGTTGCCGTATACCACGGCCGGCAGTTTGCCAGCGTGACGCAGGCGGCGGCTCGCACCAGTACCCATCTCTTCGCGCTTGGCGGCGATCAGTTCATAAGCCATGTAAAGCTCCAGTATTTCAAGTTAAAGGCACCAGCCCCGCCGCGACCAGCGGGCCTGATGTTACGGCAGGCAAGCGCCCGACGAAACCAGTTCCTCATTGAAGAGGTAGGACACCGATTCCTCGTTGTTGATGCGGCGCAGCGTCTCGGCCAGCAGGCCGGCGATGCTGGCAACCCGGATGTTCGGGCAGGCCAGGGCCTGTGCAGTCAACGGAATGGTGTCGGTGACAACGACCATGTCGATGTCGGAATTCTTGATGCGATCCACGGCCTGGCCGGAGAAAATCGCATGGGTGGCGTAAGCCAGCACGCGCTGGGCACCGCGCTCTTTCAGCGCGGAAGCGGCCTTGCACAGGGTGTTGGCGGTGTCGATCATGTCATCCACGATCAGACAGGTACGGCCGGATACATCACCGATGATGTTCATCACCTCGGCCACATTGGCCTTGGGACGACGCTTGTCGATGATGGCGAGGTCGGTGTTCAGGGCCTTGGCCATGGCACGGGCACGCACCACACCGCCGACGTCCGGGCTGACCACGATCAGGTCGTCAATGCGCTGGGAACGGATGTCTTTCAGCAGCACCGGGGTGGCGTAAACGTTGTCCACCGGGATGTCGAAGAAACCCTGGATCTGGTCCGCGTGCAGGTCGACGGTGAGTACACGGTCGATGCCGGCGCTGGTCAGCATGTTGGCTACCAGCTTGGCGGAGATCGGTACGCGCGCCGAGCGCGGACGGCGGTCCTGACGGGCGTAGCCAAAATACGGGATGGCTGCGGTAATCCGGCCGGCAGAAGCACGCTTGAGCGCGTCGGCCATGGTCAGGATTTCCATCAGGTTGTCATTGGTGGGCGCACAGGTGGACTGCAGGATGAACACGTCGCGACCACGGACATTCTCCAGCAGTTCAACAGCGACTTCGCCATCGCTGAACTTGCCGACATCGGCGCGGCCGAGGGAGATATCCAGATGCTTGACCACGTTTTGAGCGAGTTCCGGGTTAGCGGTCCCGGTAAATACCATCAAACTGTCGTATGACGCCATGATTCCATTTGCCTTAGCAGGATAAAGAAAAAGCGTGTAAGGGATTCTTACACGCTTTTTTCATGCTCTCTCTATTGAGAGAAAGTCTTGGCTGGGGAGGTAGGGATCGAACCTACGAATGCCGGAATCAAAATCCGGTGCCTTACCACTTGGCGACTCCCCAATAAACTTTCATTCAATGTCCAGCAAGGGGTGGCTATTCAGCCCTTTTGCAACAAATCCCTTATATTTTACGGACATTGCCTGATAAACTTTATCAGCTTCTTCCTTTGACTGGCACTCCAGAAACACACATGCTCCTGAACCAGTCATCAGCGGCGAACCATATTTTTTCAACTCGCTCAGTACTTCATTCACCGCCGGGTACATCTCTGAAACAACTTGCTGCAGCTCGTTTCGTCGTTGCTGCGTTGTTTCGAGGATTCGCATTATGCTGATGCGACCTTCCTCTGTCAACACCCTTCCTGCAAATTTTTTAAATATTTCTGCAGTTGGTACATGTACCCCGGGATGAATTACAACATACCAGGCTGGTTTGAGATTGATTTCATTCAGTTTTTCGCCAATCCCGGTAGCCAGCGCATTTTTGCCGAAAACGAACACCGGAACGTCCGCACCCAGCGACAAACCCAGCTCCATTAATTTTTCACGGGAGAAATTTGTCTGCCACAGCTGGTTGAGCGCCAATAAAACTGTAGCGGCATCGGAGCTGCCACCGCCCAAACCACCGCCCATGGGGATGCGCTTGGTCAAACGGATGGAGGCGCCCAGGCTGCAGCCGCTGGCCTGTTGCAGCAAACGGGCGGCACGCACCGTCAGGTCCTGCTCAGGCGCCACACCCTCAATCGGGTTGAGCAAGACAATCCGGCCATCGTCACGCACCGCCAGTTCCACCGTGTCGCTGTAGTCGATGAAGCGGAAGACAGTTTCCAGCAGATGATAGCCATCGGCGCGTTTGCCGACGATGTGCAGCAACAGGTTGAGTTTGGCCGGGGCGGGGTAACTGTGAAATTGTGGGGACATGCGGGAATTCATCCGGGAATTAAGCGGAAAAGACAATCAGCGCTTAGCGCCAGTTTTGCGGCAACAAACGCAAGGTGAGTTTGTCGCGCTGCATTTCCACCCGTTTGGGATAGAGTCCTGGTGCGTCGGCATCGCTGACAAAGCGTATGGTCCAGCCCTGCTGGTCGAGGCTGCCATCGCTGGCAAACTGGTAGGGCGCATCCGGCGCAGGCAGACCGCGTATCCACCACACCAGATTGCCCAGCGGCAGGGTCCAGCCCAGCACGTCGTGGGTCAGGTCCTCGACATTGGCGGCCTGCCAGCTTTTGCCATCGGCCAGCAGGGTGACGCCGCTGGCATCGCGCCGCAATTGGGCCACCGTGCTGCCCAGCGGGCTGCTCACCGAGAGCTGGTCGGCTTGTGGCTGGTGCGACCAGTCGAACTGGCCGACCGAGCCCTTGCCATCCATATTGATGGAAATGCGGCCGCTGACGGTAAACGGCCGGTCCTGCACGGCGGAGCTGGCGCTGCCTGCCGGACGGAATACGGTTTCCGTGGCGCAGCCGGCCAGCAGCAGGCTGCCGGCCAGCACGGCCACGAGGAGCGGGCACTTCATGGCAGACGGAAACGCTTGAGGACGTCCTGCAGCGCCTCATTGCCGGGATCGCGCGCCAACGCACGGTTCCACACGCCCAGCGCTTCCTGCTTGCGGCCCAGCTTCCACATCACCTCGCCCATATGGGCGGCGACTTCGCTGTCCTGCATGGCGGCGTAGGAGCGTTCCAGGTATTTCAGGGCGGCTTCGTTGCGTCCCAGCTTGAACAGCACCCATCCCATGCTGTCGAGGATCATCGGATTATCCGGGTCGGCCTTGAGTGCCTTTTCGATATAAGCGAGAGCCTCCTGGTGGCGGCTGCTGCGATTGGCCAGGGTATAGCCCAGGGCATTGAGCGCCTGTGGATCGTCCGGCTTTTCCTTGAGCAGGGCCTTCAGGTCACGTTCGGCATCGCCCAGATTGCCCAGCTGGTCGGAGACCAGTGCGCGGTCGTAGAGCAGCTCGGGCGAGCGTGGCCAGCTTTCCAGCGCCTGGGTCAGAATGCGGTAGGACAGGTCGTAGCGCTTGGCATTGCGTGCCATTTCGGCCTGCTGCATGGCCACCTGCACTTTTTCCTGCTCGCCCTCGCCCAGCGGCGCCAGTCGCTGCAGCGCCTGGTCCAGCTTGCCATCGGCAGCGTCCAGTGCGGCCAGCCGGGCTTGCGCGGGCAGATACTGCGGCCCCTTGCCCACGCTTTCATACCAGCGATACGCCGCGCTCTTGTCCTGGCGGTCTTCTGCCACCTGGCCCAGGGTGAAGCGGATGAAGTCGGCTTCCGGGTGCTTCTGCTGCAGGGCGGCACTCAGGCGCTGGTCGGCTGCGTCAAGATCACGCAACTGGTAGGCCAGCAAACCGGTGGCGTAAAGCAGTTCCGGATTGTCCGGATTCTGCTTGAGCAAGGCTTCAAAGGCACTGCGTGCCTCGACAAAGCGCTTGGCCCCCACCAGCAGGCGCGGATAGGCCGTGCGCAGTTCCAGCCCGGCATCGGGACGGCGCTGCAGTTCGCGCTGCAGGAAATCGATGGCCTGATCCAGCCGGATGCGGCGCAGACGGTCGGTTTGCCAGGCTACCGGCAGATCCCATTTGGGGGCGATCTGCGCCAGCCGGTCGAACTCGCGCTGGATGGTGGCTTCGTCATTGATCTCTGCCGCCACGGCGATGACGGCAAAACGGGCTTCCGGCAGCTCCGGATAGCGGCTGGCCAGGCGGTTGACCAGCGCCGATGCCGCCTGCTTGTCGGACTGGCGGGCCGTCAGCCGCGCCAGTTGCACGAAGATGTCGGGGGCACGCTGCGGCTCGCGCTTGAGCAGGTCTTCCACCAGCGGCTCGCTTTCCGCCAGCTTGCCGGAACGCAACATGGTGATGAACAGCTGCTCGCGCGGGACTTGCGAGCTGGGGTCCAGCTCCATCCACAAGGCCAGCGCAGCGGAGGCTTCTTTCAATTGTCCGGAGAACAGGGCGAACTCGGCAGCGCGCTGGGCCAGCCGCGGGTCTTTGGTCTGGCGGGCCAGATCGAGATAGGTCACCGCAGAGGAGCCGGCCGCGCCGCGCTGGGCGGCGATTTCGCTGGCCAGTACGCCATAGACGATTTGCGGCGTCAGCTCCAGCCGGGGCAGATTGGCAGTGTCCTCGGCGCTGGCTGTCGCTTCGTCGTCAGCCGCTTCCGCATTGCTCGGGGCCGGCGCATTGCTGTGCAAGGGGGATTTCAAGGTGGTGCAGGCTGACAACAGCAGCACCAGCAGCAAGGAAATAGGTCGATTCAGCGGTGTCATTCGCATGGAGTCTGTGCCGGTTGAACGCGTAGAATAGCACGCTCGGTTATTTGATCTAGTCAATCTTGTCCTGAAAGCAAAAGCAGCATGCCTGAATTGCCTGAAGTCGAAACGACCCGTCGTGGTGTGGCACCCTATCTGGACGGTGCCACGCTGCAAGGTGCCATCGTGCGTGATGGCCGCCTGCGCTGGCCGGTGCCACCACAACTGGACGCCATTCTTTCCGGTCTGACAGTACGCGCAGTCACGCGTCGTGCCAAGTACCTGATCATCCATTTCGATAGTGGTTCCCTGCTGATCCATCTGGGGATGTCCGGCAGCCTGCGCTATGTTCCGGCCACCACCCCGGCGCAGAAACATGATCATATCGACCTGAAGCTGGGCAGCCATGTGCTGCGCTACCGCGATCCGCGCCGCTTTGGCGCCATGCTGTGGCATGTGGGGCCGCTGGAGTTTCATCCGCTATTGCAGGCGCTGGGGCCGGAGCCCCTGACCGACGACTTCAACGGTGATGTGCTGCACGCTGCCATCAGCAAGCGCAGCGCCGCCATCAAGCTGGTCATCATGGATAATCACGTGGTGGTTGGCGTGGGCAATATCTACGCCAACGAATCGCTGTTCCATGCCGGCATCAACCCCACCCGCGCGGCCAGCACGCTGAGCCGGGCGGAATGCCAGGCACTGGCGACGGAAATCAAGCGGGTACTGGCGCTGGCGATCGAGGCCGGTGGCAGCACGCTGCGCGATTTCGTCAACACCGAGGGCAAGTCCGGCTACTTCCAGCAGGAATACTTTGTCTACGACCGGCAGGAGCAGGCCTGTCGCATCTGCAGCAGCCCGATTCGGCAGATACGGCAAGGCCAAAGGAGTTCCTACTATTGCCCGCTGTGCCAGCCATGCTAGAGTGGCTGATCATTCAACCCCGCACATGAAGCGCCGCGCACCTTGAAGTCTACTGCTACCACGTCTTACCTCACCCGCGCCAGCCGTTTGCTGCGCCTGGTCTGTCACATTGCCCTGGGCATTTTCATCGTCGCCACCCGCTATCCGTGCCTGGCCCAGGCCGAGCGCGCCGTGGTCACGCGGCGCTGGTCCGGTCACCTGCTGAAGATTCTCGGCATCTCGGTGCGGGTGGAGGGCGTGAATCCGGGCTTTTATCCGCCCAATACCCTGCTGGTGGCCAACCATGTGTCCTGGCTGGATATTTTCGTACTGAGCAGCTGCACGGTGTCGCGCTTTGTCGCCAAGCGCGAAATCCGCTCCTGGCCGCTGATCGGCTGGGTGGTGAATGCGGGCGGCACGCTGTTTATCGACCGCAGCAACCGTCGCGATGCCAGCCGCGTCAATCAACTGCTGGCCGATGCGCTGGGCAAGGGCAGTTGCATGGCGGTGTTTCCGGAGGCCACCACCTCGGAAGGGCACGGCATCCTGCCATTCAAGGCCTCGCTGTTTGAAGCCGCCCTGCCCTCGCGCAGTACGGTGCAGCCGGTGTCCATGCGCTACCAGCTGCCCGATGGCAGCCTGACCACCGCCCCGGCCTATGCCGGTGATACCACTTTCTGGCAAAGCATCAAGCGGATACTGGCACAGCCGGCGATGGAGGTCGTACTGACATACGGCCAGCCGCTAAAGGCGGGCGAAGGCGAGCTGACCACGCGTTTTGCCCTGTCGGAGCGGGCGTTCCGCGAAGTCAGCCTGGGCCTCAAGCTGCCACTTCCCGATACACCGGGCAGGGCAGCGAAAACGTCTGCCGATCCTCAAGCCGAAGTGCAGTAAGGCTGCCGCCCCACAGGCAGCCACTGTCGATGGACAGGATGTCTTCGGTCACATGCAGGCCCAGTGCCGACCAGTGGCCGCAAATGATGGGCGTGTGGCTGCTGCGCCGGCCCTTGGCCTCGAACCAGGGAATCAGGTTGGCCGGCGCACCGTCCAGCTCGCCCTTGTAAGCCAGATCAACCTCCCCTTCCCGGGTGATGAAGCGCATGCGGGTCATGGCATTGACGATCACCCGCAGCCGCTCGGCACCCTTCAGGTCGTCAGCCCAGCGCGTGGGCTTGTTGCCATACAGCCGTGACAGGAAGTCGCGGTAGTAAGGGCCGGACAGGCCGTCCTCCACCTCTTCAGCCAGCCGCAATGCCTTGTCTATGCTCCACTCCGGCAGCAGGCCGGCATGCACCATGGCATAGCCTTGCTCGGCAATCATCAGCGGCTGGCAGCGCAGCCAGTCCAGCAGCACCTTGCCGTCCGCCGCGTTCAGGATGTCGTCCACCGTATCACTGCGGTGCAGCTTGCCAAAGCCTTCGGACACCGCCAGCAAATGCAGGTCGTGATTGCCCAGCACGATCTGCACCCGGTCCTGTTGCTGGAATACCCAGCGCAGCACCTGCAAGGACTCCGGGCCACGGTTGACCAGGTCACCGGTCAGCCACAGCGTATCCTTGCCGGGATTGAATTCGATTTGTCGCAGCAGTTGCTGAAAGGGGCCGAAACAGCCCTGGATATCGCCAATTGCGTATGTCGCCATCTTCACCTCTGACAATGCGGCAGCTCGCACCGGGCCAACCGCGGATAGTCTCATGATACCCCATGCTACAATGCACGGCCTTGGTTACCACGATGCTACGCCGCCCGACAGCCGCCCTGGCTTTCGCCCGGCCAGCCTCACCGCCGGAACTCCACCCATGTCCGCACCTCAGCTCAATCCGCCGCAGCGCGAAGCCATCCATCACCTTGACGGCCCCTTGCTGGTGCTGGCCGGAGCCGGCTCCGGCAAAACCCGCGTCATCACCTACAAGATCACCCACCTGATCCGCCACGGGAATATCCCGGCACGGCATATCGCCGCCATCACCTTTACCAACAAGGCGGCCCGCGAAATGCTGGAACGGGTGGGCAAGCTGCTCTCTGCGCAGGAAATCCGCGGCATCACCGTGTCCACCTTCCACTCGCTGGGCATGCAGATCCTGCGTCAGGAAGCGCCGCATCTGGGCTACAAGCCGCAGTTTTCCATTCTGGATGCCTTCGATGCCGGCAAGATCATCGCCGACATCCTGAAAACCACGCACAAGGACGAAGTGCGCAAGGTGCAAAGCCAGATCTCGCTATGGAAGAACGACCTGAAAGGGCCGGACCAGATGCTGCTGGAAGCCCAGGGCGAATGGGAAAGCATCTGCGCCCGCACCTATCTGGCCTACCAGGACACGCTGACCGCCTACCAGGCAGTGGATTTTGACGACCTCATCCGCCTGCCGGTGCAGCTGTTCAAGACCCACCCGGACGTCCTGCTCAAATGGCAGGGCAAGCTGCGCTATCTGCTGATTGACGAATACCAGGACACCAATACCTGCCAGTACCTGATGGTGAAGCTGCTGGCCGGTGTGCGCGGGCAGTTCACCGCAGTGGGGGACGACGACCAGTCCATCTACGCCTGGCGCGGTGCCAATATGGAAAACCTGCGCCTGCTGCAGCAAGACTTTCCCCAACTGAGAATCATCAAGCTGGAACAGAATTACCGCTCCACCGCCCGGATTCTGCGCGCCGCCAATTCAGTCATTTCCAACAATCCCAAGCTGTTTGAAAAGCAGCTGTGGAGCGAGCTGGGCCTGGGTGAGCCGATTCATGTGGTGCAATGCAAGGACGAGGAGCACGAAGCAGAAATCGTGGTACAGCGGCTGCTGGCGCATAAGTTTGAATACCGCACCGAATTCAAGGACTACGCCATCCTGTACCGCGGCAATTATCAGGCGCGCATTTTCGAGCAAGCCCTGCGCAACCAGCGCATTCCCTACCAGATGGCGGGCGGCCAGAGCTTTTTTGACAAGCCGGAGATCAAGGACATCCTGTCCTACCTGCGCCTGATCACCAATCCGGACGACGACCCGGCCTTTATCCGCGCCGTGACCACCCCCAAACGCGGCGTGGGCACCGGCACCCTGGAAAAACTGGGCGGCTGGGCCGGCCAGTGCAGCAAAAGCCTGTTTGCCAGCGCCTTCGAACCCGGCTTTCGCGTACAGGTGCAAAGCGCGCAGCTGGAGCCGCTCAGCCAGTTCTGCGACTTCATCAATCGCCTGCAATACCGTGCTACCCGCGAGCCTGCCGGCGAACTGGCCATGGAGCTGGTCAAGGCCATCAACTACGAAGCCTGGCTGTACGACAGCGAAGACAGCCCGCGCATTGCCGAAACCAAGTGGAAAAACGTGCTGGAGCTGGTGGCCTGGCTGGCGCGCAAGGGCGAGGCCGACAACAAGAACCTGATCGAGCTGTCGCAGACCATTGCCCTCATCACCATGCTGGAAGGCCGCGACGAAGGCGAGGTCGACGCTGTGAAGATGTCCACCCTGCACGCCTCCAAGGGCCTGGAATACCCCTATGTCTTTCTGGTGGGCACCGAGGAAGGCATTTTGCCGCACAGCGAATCGGTGGATAACGGCATGGTGGAAGAAGAACGGCGGCTGATGTATGTGGGCATTACCCGTGCCCAGCGCATGCTCACCCTCACCTATTGCGTGAAACGCCGCCGCGCCGGCGAGTGGCAGTTTGTCGAGCCATCACGTTTCATTGCCGAAATCGACGGAGGCGATCTGCGCCACTTTGGCCGCCCTGGTGCCGAACCCATCGTCAGCAAGAGCGAAGGCAAGTCCAAGCTGGCCAGCCTTAGCGCCATGCTGGCCGAAAAAACCAAACCGGCCGACAGCTGAGCCGCGGCCCCGCCGGCAAGACATAAAAAAACGCGCTGCAAGCAGCGCGTTTTTACTGAAAGAGATCCCGATTACTTGGAATTGTTCACCATGTATTCGACGGCAGCGCGGAATTCCGCATCGCTGCCACCAAAACCACCCTTGGGCGGCATGGCGTTCAGGCCCTTGGTGGCGATCTTCACCACTTCGTCCAGACCCACCTTGGTACGCTCAGCCCAGGCAGCCTTGTCGCCGAACTTCGGCGCACCAGCCACGCCAGCCGCGTGACAGTTGGTGCAGACGGTTTCATAAATCTTCTTGCCCACCACGGCCGGATCGGCCGGCGCACCTGCACCACCTACCGGCGGTTCGGTAAACTTGGCACCACCGGCATTGCCCATATAAGCAACGGCGCGCTTCACTTCGTCGTCGGTCAGGTCAGCCGCGCCACCCTTGGCCGGCATGGCATTGAAGCCTTGCAGCGCGTGTTGGGTCAGCGTGTCCCAGCCCTTGGCAATACGCGGGCCCCAGGCAGCGGCATCACCGAACTTCGGCGAACCAGCCAGACCCTGGCCGTGACAGGAAATACAAATTGCCTTGAATACCTGCTCACCATTACGCATGCCCGGAGGCGCGTCGCTGGCTTTCGATTCGCCAACCGGCTTCAGGCGAGCGGCAACAGCCTCCTTGGTCATGACCTCGGCATCAACGTTGTAACCACCCGTCGCCAGCTTCGCCAGCAACCAGATCGCCACTACCAGACCCACAACGACACCAATCAGGACCTTGATGATCTGACCGGGAGCCATTCCGTTCTCATTACTCATTCGAGCCTCGCCTGAAAAAAATGACAATTAAGATGGGAGGGATTATACGGTAAGCCGCGAAGCAAGGCAAAAACCATACACTGGACTCGGACATGCCCTTTGCGCTATGATCCGCCCTGCTTTATAGCAAGATCACAGCGCACCCGTAGCTCAGTTGGATAGAGTGTCAGTTTCCGAAGCTGAAGGTCACAGGTTCGATCCCTGTCGGGTGCGCCAATAATATCAATGACTTAGAGTAATTCACTTCTAAGCCATCGCACTAAAAATACCTCCGGGGGACTTCCTGGGGGACTCCTAGCATTTCCCGCCCTGCCGCTCATCCATCACCCTTGAAATTGCTCCTACTCTTTCTTTGACCTAGCCATTGCCGGATTCTTCAAATTTTCTTCCGAAGAATGTGTTGTGGAGATGGCAACCCGCGACGAGACCAGCCCAGCTATCCACGACGCGAACTGCATCAGAATGACTGATCAGACTTCCTCAAGCCCCCCAATCTTCGATGGCAGCAAACAGACCTCTTTAATGATGGAACGGGGCCTACTCACGCCCACCAGAGTTAGTGAATGGTCAGAGCCAAGATAAAAAGAGATAGACTTCAATAAAGCCTTGTGGAGCATTCCACCAGAGCATCACAAGCTGCAGGAAAAATTCAAGAACACCGCCCCGGACACCTTGTGCCGCACCTTACCGGCACTGCACAGCATGGCTTGCAACAACAAGGCCAGCGAATTCAACCATCAATCAGTACCTATGCAAGCACGACAGGTGCAAACAAACATAAAGCCACGTTCATATACGTGGATTTTGTGCAGTAACAGGAAAGAAACAAAGAATTTGACAGGAACAAAACATTTGGCATAAAGTGCATCATCAACAAAGAAACTTTCGTGACTATGCAACTACTACGCATGAAAGACCTTGCCAGAATCTCTGCCGGGCACCCCTTTCGGGGGAAGATTATCGAGAGTCGAGGCTCCGGCATTGTGGCTGTTCAGATGAAAGATGCATCGGTACTGGACAATGTGAATTGGGCTGAGTGCATTGAAACCGAACCTACTGGTCACCGGAATGACTATCTGCAAATTGGTGACATTCTGGTTGCTGCGCGTGGCAGTCACAATTACGCGGTGCTGATTGACGCAACACTCACAGCAACCGGAAGGCAAGCCATCGCCGCACCGCAGTTTTTCATTGTCCGCGCCGCGACGAGCAAGATATTGCCGGAATACCTGTGCTGGTTTCTCAACCAGCCGCCCTGCCAGCGTTACTTTAACCTGAACGCCGAAGGCACCCTGACCAAAGCCATCAAGCGCAATGCATTGGACGAGATGCCGATTGTCGTACCTTCTATGGCAAGGCAACACAGCATCGTTGGCCTAACCCATACCTTGCAGCAAGAGCTGCGTCTGATCGAACAACTACGTCGGAATAACGAGCAAATGCAGGCGGCAATTGCCAATCAGCTAGCTGCCGACCTGCTCCCCAAGCCTGCTACTCCAAGACAATATCGTTAAAAATACGCCATCAAAGGAAGCACCATGACCAACCAGATCAACCAGGAAGACATCAACAAAGCGCTATGGGCGGCTTGCGATACCTTTCGCGGCACCATCAGCGCCGATACCTATAAAGACTTCGTGCTCACCATGCTGTTCCTGAAGTACATCAGCGACGTATGGCAGGACCACTACGATAGCTACCAGGCCGAATACGGTGACGAGCCCGAACTGATAGCAGAAATGCTGAAAAACGAACGTTTCGTGCTGCCGAAAGAAGCCAGCTTCTACAAGCTGTATGAGCGTCGTCACGAGCCGGGCAATGGCGAGCGCATCGACCAGGCGCTGCACGCCATTGAAGAAGCCAACGGCACCAAGCTCAAAGACGCGGGGAAGAGCGTGTTTCAGGACATCAGCTTCAACACCGACAAGCTGGGTGAAGAAAAGCAGAAAAACACCATCCTGCGCCACCTGCTGGAAGACTTTGCCAAGCCCGAGCTTAATCTCAAACCCAGCCGCGTTGGCACACTGGACATCATCGGTAATGGCTATGAATTTTTGATCAAGAACTTTGCCGCCAGCGGCGGTCAGAAAGCGGGTGAATTCTATACCCCGCCCGAAGTTTCCGAGCTGATCGCCGAGCTGCTGGATCCGCAGCCGGGCGACACTATTTGCGATCCGGCTTGTGGCTCTGCCTCGCTATTGATGAAGTGTGGCCGCAAGGTCGTCGCCAACCACGGCAGCAAAAACTACGCGCTGTACGGGCAGGAAGCCATCGGCTCCACCTGGTCGCTGGCCAAGATGAACATGTTCCTTCACGGCGAAGACAACCACAAAATCGAATGGGGCGACACCATCCGGAATCCCAAGCTACTGGATAAAAATGGCGAGCTGATGCTGTTCGATATCGTCACCGCCAACCCGCCGTTTAGCTTGGAAAAATGGGGGCATGACGAAGCCGAAAACGACAGATACAGCCGCTTCCGCCGTGGCATTCCGCCCAAGACCAAGGGCGACTACGCCTTTATCCTGCACATGATCGAAACGCTCAAACCCGGCAGCGGTCGCATGGGCGTGGTGGTGCCGCATGGCGTACTGTTCCGCGGCAGCAGCGAGGGCGCCATCCGCCAGAAGCTGATCGAAGAAAACCTGCTCGACGCAGTCATCGGCCTGCCGGAAAAACTGTTCTACGGCACCGGCATCCCGGCGGCGATCCTGATTTTCAGCAAAGAGAAATCGGACAGCAGCGTGCTGTTCATCGACGCCAGCCGCGAATGCAAGGCCGGTAAAAACCAGAACCAGCTTAGCGAAGACAACATCGCCAAAATCGTCAGCACCTACCGCGCAGGCGCCAGTATGGAGAAATACGCCTATCTGGCCAGCTTTGACGAGATCCGCGACAACGACTTCAACCTCAACATCCCGCGCTACGTCGATACCTTTGAAGAAGAGGAAGAAATCGACCTCATGGCGGTGCGCGCCGAGCGCGAACAGCTGAAAACACAGCTTAGCCAGCTGGAAAACGTCATGGTCGGCTACTTGAAGGAGCTGGGGTATGAATAAGCAACAAATTGCCACGCTGAAACAGGATTTCGACCAGCACACGCACAAACTCGACGACAGCGCTATCGAATTTTGCTACGCCCGTGACCTGATGATCCTGCTTGGCTACGACCGCTGGGAGAACTTCAGCAAAGTCGTGGAGAAAGCCAAAAAATCTTGTGAAAACAGCGGCGTACCAGTCCACGACCATTTTCGTGATATCACGAAAATGGTGTCGATTGGCTCTGGTGCCGAACGCCCGGTGAGTGACACCATGATGACCCGCTACGCCTGCTATCTGGCAGCGCAAAATGCCGACCCCGGCAAGCCTAAGGTCGCGTTTGCCC
Source organism: Aquitalea sp. ASV15 (assembly GCF_016429115.1). Taxonomy (NCBI): domain Bacteria; kingdom Pseudomonadati; phylum Pseudomonadota; class Betaproteobacteria; order Neisseriales; family Chromobacteriaceae; genus Aquitalea; species Aquitalea sp. ASV15. The sequence goes on from NZ_JAELTZ010000008.1 coordinate 96,213, forward strand.
AAACCTATTTTGCACTGCAGACCCGTAAGCAAGAGCAACTGGAGGAGCGGCTTGCCCTGCAAAGTCGCCTTGGTGCCCGCCAAAAGCTGCGCGAGTCGGAAACGGCGTTGTCCAAAAATATCTACGAACGCGGGGTTGATGAACAAGGTTTTGGTCGCATCCGCTCGCAAGGTGACGCCGCACTGTTTGGCGGCAAGACCACGCAAGCCATGAAACAGCAGCTCGCCGTGCCGGAGTCGCGACCGCTGGCGGATTTCCTGCCCACGGTCACCATTGCCGCCAAAAATCTGGCCACCGAGATCACCAATCACAACGTCAACCAGCATGATCTGCAAGGTGAACGCGCCATTGCCGCAGAGCATGTGCAAAACAACCGCAGCGTACGTGACATGCTGGGTCAGCGCGGCATCCGGCCCGAAGAGCTGCCTGCGGAGCAAGACCTGAAAAAACTGGAGCGCCGCGTCGCCTCATCGGAAAAGAAAATGATCAAAGACTCGGCATTGCCCAAGGAGCGCAGCGATGAGGAATAAGGGACGTGGGCAGGCGCAAGCGCTGGAGGCCGAGATGGCAAAATATCTGCAGGAGCTGGGTTATGGTGCCTGAAGGGTGGACGCAAAATACACTTAGTGAGATTGTGAAAGAAAAAATCTCATATGGAATTGTTCAAGCTGGACCGCACATTGATGATGGGGTGCCATATATCAAAAGCTCTGATGTTCGAGGTGGTATTACCCCAAGTCAGCTTCAAAAGACAAGCAATGATATTCACCATAAGTATCGACGCTCAGCTGTTCATCCTGGTGATATTGTTTTCTCGCTACGTGGCAATATTGGTGAAGCAGCAATTGTTCCAAATGAGTTAAAAGAAGCAAACTTAACACAGGGTACTGCGCGGATTTCTGTTTCGAATGAGCATAACAATTTATTCCACTATTACCAATTAACTAGCACTTCGGTTTTGAATCATGTAAATGCGCTGAGCAAAGGGAGCACATTTAAAGAGATATCATTAGAAGAGCTTAGAAAAGTTAAGGTGCATTGTCCCCCACTGGCCGAACAAAAGAAAATCGCCCAAATCCTCTCGACTTGGGATCAGGCCATCGCCACCACCGAGCGCCTGCTCGACCTCGCCCGCCAGCAGAAAAAAGCCCTGATGCAACAACTGCTCACCGGCAAAAAACGCTTGCCGAATCAGAATGGGGAGCCATTTGATGGAGAGTGGAAAAAATATACGCTATCCAATTTTGGGCAATGTATTCGGGGGGTGAGTTATAAACCTGAAATTATTTGTGAAACTGAAAGTGGTACTACTATTCGATTGCTTCGCTCTACCAACATCCAAAATGGCAGCCTTAATGATAAAGACTTGGTAATTCTACCAAGCGATAGTGTTAAGCCTTCACAGATTCTCAAAATCGGTGACCTAGCTATATGCATGGCAAATGGTAGTAAAGCATTAGTTGGAAAGTCTGCGCCGTTTAAAGAAAGCAATGTCAAATACACCATTGGAGCGTTCTGTGCAATTTTTCGTCCATCGAAAGAGACCCCGGCTGAATATGTAAAATTTATATTTGAATCTGAGCAATATCAAAGCCAATTGTTAGAGATACTTGCTGGGTCAAGCATAAATAATTTGAAGGGATCTGACATCGAGTTGATAAGGATTCCTGCTCCTGCAAATCCAAAAGAACAACAAAAAATAGCTTCGATTCTATCTACAGCCGACCAAGAAATAGAAACCCTGCAATCTCAGATAGACGGCCTGAAGCAAGAGAAAAAAGCCCTGATGCAAGCCCTTCTCACCGGGAAGCGCCGTGTTTCTGTTGATGAATAATTAGGAGTTACAGATGAGTCTGAAATTCACTGGTACTTATGAAGAATTAAAGCAGGAACTGAGCTCACTTGCGGGCACTTGGGATGATTCACAACCCGGAAAAAAAGTCCTTCGCTTAAATGGCGGGGTGATGAATTGGTTTGAATCAACCGGAACAATTCAGTTTCAAGGGAAAGGTGATGGCAAAGCCCAACTGGAAGCCGAGGTGCCAAAACTGCTGTATCCAGATGAAAACACAGATAGCCTTATTGCTACTGCGGTTGCCCCTGTAAGCGCATCAGCAACCTTGACCGTGACCAAGACTACAGTTGAAACGTTGGAGCAACGCTTTCTAACTACTGGTGTCAACGAAGGTGAGTTAGTTATTGGTATCGTTAGTGCGGTTGGAACTGAGTCAACACGCGTTATAGGCCCATTAACTGATCGACTAAAAGGGTTTGGCTACACCGTTGAAGACATTCGTGTTTCATCTATTCTGCCAGTCCCCGCTAGCGCAGCGCGTGAGTATGACCGAATCAAGCATTATATGTGCGAAGGTGATAAATTACGTCAGTCGAGTAAGAATAATGCGATTCTTGCGGCAGGCGTAGCTCAGCAAATCTCACAGAAACGTGGCGGAGCACCAACAAAAAAAGCATACATCGTTAATTCTCTTAAACATCCGCGTGAAGTCGAGTTTCTGAGAAAGGTATATGGTGATGGCTTTTATTTGATCGGCATTCATGCTGATGTTAAACGACGCCATAAGTACTTAACTGAAGATAAAAGCTGTACTCAAGAACAAGCTAATGAGTTGATTAAAATCGACGAAGATGAAAGCTTTGATCATGGCCAAAAAACGCGAGACACTTATCATCTTGCTGATTTTTTCTTGAATTTCGGCAAGAATGACGATCAAATTAAAAATGGGCTACAGCGTTTTCTTGAGCTGATTTTTTCTCACCCATATAAAAACCCAACGTTTGATGAGTTCGCCATGTTTATGGCATTTAATAGCTCGGTTCGATCAGGCGATTTATCGCGCCAGGTGGGTGCTGTAATTAGCCGTGAACGCCAAATTATTGCCACCGGAGCCAATGATGTTCCTCAATCTGGTAGCGGTTTGTATTGGGCCGAGATGAACCCTGAAACTGGCGAGGTTAATGATCGTCCAGATGGCAAAGATTACATGCGGGACATGGATTCCAACAAGCAGACTCAAGCTGAGATCATCCGTGAAATTGCAACTGCACTATTGGATAAGGGCCTTGTATCAGCAGACAAAGAAATTGATTTGGCTGCAGCATTAAAAGAAAGCAAAATTTCTGATCTGACTGAATTTGGTCGTATTGTTCACGCCGAGATGGATGCCTTGCTCTCCTGCAGCCGAGCAGGGATTCCAACAGTAGATAGCACTTTATATTGCACCACGTTTCCCTGCCATAACTGCGCCAAACATATCATTGCGAGCGGGATTACGCGCGTTGTGTACGTTGAACCATATCCGAAAAGCCGAGCCCTTGAATTTCACTCTGAAGCAATTGAGCTTAAATCCGAACTCAATACCACCACGGCAGATAACAGACTGGTGAAATTCGAGCCATTCGTTGGTGTGGGACCAAGACGCTTCCTTGATTTATTCTCGATGAGCCTTGGTTCTGGGTCTAAGTTGCGCCGGAAAAATAAAGATGGCTCAACCGTTGACTGGGACAAAGCAACTGCGCCAATCCGAACTCCGCTGATTCCAAAATCGTATTTGGATATTGAAACTGCAGCGGTAGCGATTTGGAATGAGCATTCAAAGATGTCACCTCCTTTTTAATCTGCTTCGTTGCTTTGAGTGGCTCCTGCATGAGAAAAGGATCTACTGAATATGATTGACAACAGCAACTTACCCTCTTCGCCAGCTAGTGAATTCGTAATGTTTACCAGCTCAGACGGCAAGGTACGTATTGAGTGTCGCTTCGAGAACGAAACGCTATGGCTGTCGCAGGCGATGATTTGTGATCTATACAGCAAGGCCAAGGCTACCATCAGCGGGCATATCAAGAATGTATTTGCAGAAGGTGAGCTGAGCGAAGATTCAGTTGTTCGGTTTTACCGAACAACTGCCGCAGACGGTAAGAACTATCAGGTGCAGTACTTCAGTTTGCCCCAGGTGCTGGCGGTGGGCTACCGCGTGCGCTCAACCCGTGGCACACAGTTTCGCCAGTGGGCAACACAGACGCTACAGGCGTACCTGATCAAGGGCTTTGTGATGGACGACGAGCAACTGAAAAACCCACTCGTTGGCCCATCCGTGGTACCTGATTACTTTGGCGAGATGCTGGAGCGCATCCGCGACATTCGCGCCAGTGAGCGGCGCATGTGTCTGCGGGTGCGCGAGATTTTTGCACTGGCGGCCGACTATCAGCCTTCGCTCAATGACCGCGCTGTGCTGCACGGCGCAGGCAAGATCAGCAAGCAGATAGCTGATGAAAAGGCAGCAGCCCAAGTATGAGCAGTTTGCACGGCAACAACGCGTCTTGAAGGAACACGCGGGCGAACAGGACATCGCCGCCCTATTGCAATGGCAATCGCTTCCCAGTCACAAGGATAAATAATGAACGCAAAGCATCTCCACATGGTAGAACAACAGCAAGCGGAACCAATCTTGTCCGGTTTGCAGCAGCGTATTCGCGAGCTGATAGCCGCAGTAAGTACCGGTATGTACGAGCGTGAAGAGATCATCGCCGTGGCCATGCTTGGAGCGCTTTGTGGACAGAACACTTTTCTGTATGGCCCACCGGGTACCGCCAAGAGCCTGATTTCCCGGCGGATTGCCTGCGCTTTTGACAAGCCGGTGTATTTTGAATACTTGATGAATCGCTTCAGTACACCGGAAGAAGTATTTGGTCCGGTGTCCATCAAGGCACTGAAAGAAGACAGGTATACCCGCAAAACGGATTGCTACCTGCCCAAGGCTGAATTTGCCTTTCTGGATGAAATATGGAAATCCAGCCCGGCCATCCTCAATACGCTGCTGACGCTGATCAATGAGCATGTTTTCCGCAATGGAGAAGTGGTGGAGAAAGCACCACTCAAGGCCTTGATTGCAGCCTCCAATGAAACACCGGACACCCAGCAGGGGCTGGAGGCGCTGTTTGACCGCTTCATCCTCCGGCTGATGGTTGGCCCCATCAACCAGGTACCAAATTTCGAACAGTTACTGGACAGCAAGCCCACTGAAGCTGCAATCAATATTCCGGCGCATCTGCTGGTGAAGCCGGAAGAATGGCAAGCGTGGCGCACGCGCATTCATGATGTTGCACTTTCTCCGGAAACGCTGACCATTATTCACCTGATCAGGGAGGAACTGGTACAGCGTTATGAAGAGCTGAAAGTTTACGTATCCGACCGCCGCTGGCAACGCGCAGCCGTATTGCTAAAGGCTGCTGCGTTCTTCAATGGCAGGATGGAAACCAACCATAGTGATGCCTTGTTGCTACAGCATTGTCTGTGGACGCAGGAAGACAATCGTGGCGCTGTGATGGAGATTGTTGCGAATGCGGTAAAAGAAACGGGTTTTGCTAGTGGAATTAGCCTGGCTGAGATTGATAGAGAAAAAGACAGACTGGATCAGGAGATCATGCAAGAGCTTTATCACTCAGAAGATGTGTATGAAACGGAAATGATCAATGGCGAGGCGTTTTTCAATATTCTAAGTCGGGATGGTAGAAATATTTTCATACCTCAAGATGCATTCAAGACAGAAGAGGAAATTATCCCGGTAGACGAGTCAGGTAATGAAATAACTCGCTATCGTTGTGAGTTTGATGGTCAGGGATCATGCAAAGTTACTGACTATCATGGTCGTTATGGTTCGTTTGAATTCAAGCCAAATATACTTTTCCACAAAGGTGACAAGAAGAACATCAATGCTAGGTTGATAAAATCGCTAGCTAAATCAGTTTCAGAAATACGTAAGGAACTGATAAAAAAATTGGAAATTGTCCAGATAAAACGTAATAGTATTGAAAAAAATCTTAGCAGCCTCTTCACGCCACCAGAAAAAACTGAAATTGCCATTCAAGGGATAACTGAACAGATAGATAACCTTAAGTTGCGCATTACAGATTGCGAACGACTGGAAGGCTTATGTCATTAATCCAGATCATGCTGCAGGCCAAAACGGCGAAGGAGGAGATTTTTGCTCAATACCAACAGCAGATTGCTCGCTCGGCTACCGTAGCCCGGCATATTGATGATCAGCTCGGGCAGTGGCAGGCAGATACCGCAACAGTATTGGACGAGCAGAACCCGTTGACGACTGCCGCACAGCAGCTTGGTGACTGGAAAGCAACCATTACGGCGCAGGGCATCCAGCGTAATAATTTGCTTACGGCACTAGAAAACTATCAGGGTTTCTGTGAAACACACGGCATCCCCGTGAACAAAAAATTCTGGGATAGCCAGCTTCTTCCGCCAGATTTACCTGGCACCGATACAGAATCAACGGACAGAGACTGCTCTATTGCCGGGAAAATATTGCTGAAAGAATGGCAGAAAGAACTGGACAAGGCCAAAGCACGTTGGGAGCTGGAAATACTGGGCCGCATGCGCAAAGCACTGCTGGAAAAATTGCGCCAAACGCTGGATCTGCTACAGCAGCTTGATCAGCAACTTGAAGCCCTGGGGCTCGATCCCGGTTTGTTGTTGGACCTTTCCAAAGGGCAGCTATCCGCCCAGGATATCCAGGCACTCCAGCGCTGGCTGAAATATTTGGCAGAGGACAAGGGTGTACGAGCGATTTGCGAGCTGCTGGGCAAGCTGAGACAGCTTGAGCTTTCGGAAAGAACTGAACGCGTAAAGGTCAGCCTGAGTCGCAGCATTCCCTTGCCAGACATCAACTCGCGCGAAGAGATTGTCGGCATCCGGCTGGGGCGGGATATCGAGCATGCATTGCCTGGCGAGCTGGCATTGCTTGCCGATCCAGAAACGGCTTTGTTGTTTGATCTGAAATACGTCGAGTCACGGTTGATGTGCTTTGACATGCAGGGTATGCAGAACGTGCATGAGCATTATCAAACCGATGAAGACCGTCAGGTGTGCGAGCAGGAAAAACTGGGGCCGATGATTATTTGCATTGATACCAGTGGGTCAATGCATGGCATGCCAGAAACCATAGCCAAGGCGGTAACCTTGTATATGGCAAGCAAGGCAAGGGAGCAAAAGCGTCCATGCTATTTGATCAACTTTTCTACCGATATTGAGTCATTGGACTTGGGTGCCGGCCTTGAAATGGAAAGTTTGATCGACTTCCTGCGCATGTCCTTCCAGGGTGGAACAGACCTGGCTCCGGCTTTGGCGCATGCGCTGGACGTTATGCAGCAGGATGACTACCGCCATGCGGATTTGCTGATGGTTTCGGATTTCATAATGGCTGGCTTGCCAGGTTCGCTTCGAGAAAATATTGATCTGCAACGCAACCATGGCAATAGATTCTATTCGCTAGTGGTGGGGTCAGCCTATATGTCAGAAAGACTAAAGAGCTTGTTTGATCAGGAATGGATCTTCAACCCCCGCACCAGCCAGATTCATGAGCTGATCAGTTTTCATAACAAAATGAATGGCCAACAGGACGCCGAGTATCTATGAATGCGCTCCCCAAGTTTCAAGAAGAATACAGCGCAAAAATTCCCGCGCTGAAGCTGCTGACCAACCTTGGCTGGACATTCCTGCCGCCGGATCACGCTTTGGCCAAGCGTGGTAATAAGTACGATGAAGTGGTATTGCACGATGAACTGCGACGAATATTGCAAACACGCCGCTTTCGCTTCGAGGGGCGCGAACAGGCTTTGTCGGAAAAAGCTGTTGATAAGCTGATTGCCGAAGTATGTAGCCCGGCGCTCAACGAGGGCCTGGCTCAGGCCAATGAAAAGCTCTACAACCACATGCTATACGGCATTTCGGTGACCGAGTTTGTGGATGGCAAAAAGGCCAATCCGACCATTGCGCTGATTGACTGGGAAACCCCTGAGAACAACAGCTTCTTGTTTACCGAGGAATACAGCATCACGCGCACTGGCGGCATTGAGAGCCGCCGCCCCGATATTGTGTGTTTTGTGAATGGTATTCCGTTGGTAATCATCGAGGCCAAGCGACCTGATGGCAATGCCAAAAAAGGCCCGACCATTGCTGAGGGCATTTCGCAATCGCTGCGGAATCAGCGTCACGATGAAATCCCGCGCCTGTTTGCCTATGCCCAGCTGATTCTGTCTATTAATGGCAGCGATGGTCGCTATGGCACTTGCGGTACGCCTGCGAAGTTCTTTGCAGCATGGCGCGAGGAGGATATCTCGGATGCCAAGATGTATGCGATCAAGAACAAAACAATAAGCCAGCTTCAGACTGATACCCTGTTCAGCCATCGCCCCGCCAAGGATTTGGCTTGGTTTCAATCGCTGCTAGCCGGTGGCGAGCTGGCGGTAACCGGGCAAGATAAATTGCTGATCAGCCTGCTTAAGCCCGCCCGTCTGCTGGAGATGGTGCGTTACTTCACGCTCTACGATAAAAAGGTCGGCAAGATCGTGGCCCGCTATCAGCAAGTATTTGGCATCAAGCGGTTGATTGCCCGTATCAATACCCGCCGCGCCGATGGTGGCCGCGAAGGCGGCGTGATCTGGCATACCACGGGTTCGGGCAAGTCTTTTACGATGGTGTTTTTAAGCAAGGCTTTGATCTTGCACGATACGCTGAAGCAATGTCGTATTGTGGTGGTGACCGACCGCGTTGATCTGGAAAGCCAGCTTTCCAAAACCTTTGCCTCTGGTGGCGAATTGTCTAGCAAGAAAGACAAAGAAGCCGCGCTGGCGACCTCCGGCAAGCGCCTGGCTGAACAGATTAGTACCGGCAACGAACGCATCATTTTCTCGCTGATTCATAAATTCAATACCGCAACCAAGCTGCCGGAATGTGTGAATACCAGCCCTGACATCATCGTGCTGATTGATGAAGGCCACCGCAGCCAGGGGGGCGAGAGCAATATCCGCATGAAACAGGCCATGCCCAATGCCGCCTTTGTCGCCTTTACCGGCACGCCACTGCTGAAGGATGACAAAACCACCAGCAAATTCGGCCCGATTGTGCATGCCTACACCATGCAGCGAGCGGCGGAGGACGAGGCGGTTACCCCTCTGCTGTACGAAGAGCGCATCCCCGATCTGGATATCAACGACAGAGCGATTGATGCCGGCTTCACACGCATTACCACCAGCCTGACCGATGAGCAGAAGGCTGACCTGAAGCGTAAGTATGCCAAACGCGGTGAGTTGTATCGTGCAGACGATCGCATCCAGCTGATTGCGCGTGATATTGCCGAGCATTTTGACAAGAACATCACGGCAGGCCTGAAAGGCCAGCTGGCTTGTGATAGCAAAGCATCGGCCATCAAGTACAAGAAATACCTGGATGAGGTTGGTCTATTTGAATCTGCCGTGGTGATCAGCGCACCGGATAGCTGCGAGGGCAATTCGGAAGTGGATGAGGCCTCGATCCCGGAAGTGACGCAGTGGTGGAAAGACAATGTCGGCTCGCAAGACGAGCAGGCCTACACCAAGCAGGTGATCGAGCGTTTTGATAAAGATGAATCGCTGAAGCTGCTGATCGTGGTAGATAAGCTTCTGACCGGCTTTGACGAGCCGAAAAACACCGTGCTGTATATCGACAAACCACTGAAAGAGCACAACCTGATTCAGGCCATTGCCCGCGTGAACCGGCTGCATCCGCTGAAAAAATTCGGCTTGCTGATCGACTATCGCGGCATTTTGGCCGAGCTGGATACCACTATCGCCAAGTATCAGGACTTGGCCTCGCGCACTCAGGGCGGCTACGACATCAACGATATCGCCGGTTTGTACAACCCGATGAGCACCGAATACAAACGCCTGCCGCGCTTGTATAAGCAATTGTGGGCGATTTTTGATGGCGTTAAAAACAAGAACGACATCGAGCAACTGCGCCAGGTACTGATCCCGAAAACCGAAGAACGCAACGGCGAGCTGGTTGATGTAAACCAGAAGGTGCGAGATGACTTTTACGAAGCGCTGAGCGAGTTCTCCGGCTGCCTGAAAGTGGCACTGCAATCTGCAACCTTCTTTGAGGACACCAGTTTTAGCGATGCCGACCGCCAGCATTACAAAGAAACGGTGAAACAGTTCTCCAGCCTGCGCCAATTGGTAAAGCAAGATTCAGGCGAAACCATCAACTACGACGACTACGCCGCCCAGGTAAAAAAATTGCTGGATAAGCACGTGGTCGGTGTTGACGTACGTGAACCGGGCGGCACCTATGAAGTCGGCAAGATGGGCAGTAAACCCAAACCGGAAGACTGGTCGGAAGAAAAAACCCGCAACGAAACCGACATCATCAAGACCCGGGTGGCGAAGATGATCGAGCAAGAGCTGCGAGATGATCCGTATGCACAGGAGGCCTTCTCCAAGCTGTTGCGCGATGCCATTGCCGAGGCGGAAAAGCTGTTCGATCATCCGCTCAAGCAATATTTGCTGTTTCACGAGTTTGAAGAAAAAGTGCAAAGTCGCCAGCTGGATGAGCTACCGGATGCATTCAATGGCAACCGTCATGCACAAGCCTATTTCGGCATCTTCAAGAAGACCCTGCCCGAGGTATTTGCCATCAGCGATGCGCAGGTGATGGGCAAATGGGTGAAGCTGGCTTTTGACATCGACCAACTGGTTGAGACAGTGGTTGGCGAGCATTCGATCAACCCGCAAAACATCGATGCCAACATCCGCAAGCAATTGCTGCCACTCTTGTTCAAAGAGTGCAAAGCCATTGGCGCAGGTATGGATCAGGCCAAGGCGATGGTGGAATGGGTGGTACAGATTACCCGGGTTGGCCTCAATGCTGCTGGGGTTTGAGGTGAGCGTCACAATAAAGCCAAAGCCAAGCAAAACGAATCTGTCATTCAACTATGCAGACAAGCAGATTCGTTTTGAGCGGCTACCGCGCGCAGAGCGCAGCAGCAAGATCCTGATCAAGGTGCTACCGGATTGCCGTGTGCAAATCAGTGCGCCTGAGACGGCCAGCGATGAGCAAGTGATTGCGGCCGCCAAACAGCGTTCACGTTGGATTTATCAGCAACTGCGCGAGTTTCGCTTGCGCCTGGAGCATGTACGTCCACGACAGTACATCAGCGGTGAAAGCCACTTTTACCTAGGCAAACAGTACGTCCTGAAGGTCATCGAAAACCCCGCAGACAAGCCAGCAGTAAAACTACTGCGCGGTAAGATCGAAGTCACGGCACGTGAGAAGTCGGCAGAAAAGATCAGCGCCTTGCTCGTTGATTGGTACAAGGCCCGTGCCAAAGAAGTTTTTGCCCGCAGACTGGAAGCCATGCTGGAACAAGCCCTATGGGTAAACGAAAAGCCACCACTGCGAGTCCTGACCATGCAAACCCAATGGGGTAGTTGCTCCCCTGCTGGACGATTAACGCTCAATCCTCACTTGGTCAAAGCGCCCAGAGACTGTATTGATTACGTCATCCTGCACGAGCTATGCCACCTGGCCGAACACAACCACAGTGAGCGTTTCTACAGACTGATGGGGCAAGTGATGCCTGGCTGGGAAAAGGTAAAGGAACGGCTGGATTCCATGGCTAATTTTATAATTCATTAGATACATAGCCTCAGAAAAACATCTGAATCGCGCCGGCTTCTCTACACACTCTTGAGCCGTTGGAAATATTGCTTCTCAAACTCTACCGGCGATAGCCCGTTTGCGGAACCATGCCGGCGTTTCGGGTTGTAGAACATCTCGCTGTAATCGAAGATGTCCCGCCGGGCCTCTTCCCTGTCGTGATAGGTTTTGCGCTTGATACGCTCACGCTTCAGCAACTGGAAGAAACTCTCCGCCACGGCATTGTCGTGGCAGTTCCCGCGCCGACTCATGCTGGGCACCAAGCGATGAGCTTTCAAGAAGTCCTGCCAATCGTAGCTACTGAACTGACTTCCTTGGTCGGAATGCACCAGTACCTCCTGCTTGGGCTGACGTCGCCATACCGCCATCAACAGGGCATTCAGCACCAGCTCTCTATCGATACGTGACTGCATCGACCAGCCAATGACTTGCCGTGAGAACAGGTCCAGCACCACCGCCAGGTACAGCCATCCCTCATGCGTGCGGATATAAGTAATGTCGGTTACCCAGGCCTTATTTGGCTCATTCACGGTGAACTGGCGTTGCAGGTGATTAGGTGCCACCACTGCCGGGCGGCCACTGTAATGCCCAGGACGCCGGTGGTAACCCGTCTGCGAACGTAAGCCCTCCTGCTTCATCAGCCGAGCCACACGATGTTTGCCACAGCGCTCTCCCTGAGCCTGCAAGTCGTCATGCACCTTGCGATAGCCATAGACACCGCCACTTTCGAGCCAGGCCTGCTTGATTTGCCCCAGCAAGCGCTGGTCTTCTCGCGCTCGCGGTGAGTACGGTGACGCTTTCCCGGCGTAGTAGCCACTGGGGTGCACCGACATAACACGACACAGACGTCGAATAGGGAACTGCTGCGCATGGGTCCGGATGAAGGCATACCTTACCCGGACGCCTTGGCAAAGTATGCGGCGGCCTTTTTTAGGATGTCGCGCTCCTCGGTGACCCGTTTGAGCTCTGCCTTGAGACGTCGGATTTCGGCTTGCTGGTCTGCAGACTCGGTCGGTTGGGCGCGCTTGGGGTCGTAGCGTTTCAGCCATTGATACAGGCTGTGGGCAGAGACGCCGAGGCGGCTGGCGACTTCGGCCACAGGGTATGGACTGGCGTATCGAACAGAGTGATATCTTGTTCAACGTGGCAGACCAGCCCTCAGACCGACCGGACAGAATGTCCTCAAGTTGTCCCAGCGATTCACTTTGCCCATTCATTACGCTTGGCCATCCCTGATACCAATCACCGATGCACGGCTGATCCCGTATTCCTTTGCCACCGCTGACACAGAGATGTTCTGCTGCAGCTTAGCGATCACTTTTCAACACCAAAAGACAGATCGATGCATCGTGCTTAAATTCGAGGCATTGCGAGTACAAAATATGAACAATGAAATCAACTGCATATGCAAATATCATTTGCAAATAAGTAAAAATACTCAATTGACGTTTTATGCTATGCAATCTAGCATCGCCGCTCCGATAAAATCGTGATGAATGTCATAACATGAAAAAAATTGTTCTCTTTGCAGCTTTGTTGGGTGCAGCATCTACCTCATCCGCAGGTGGTTTCGATGGCCTGTTTGCAGAAGCAAAACTTGGCTATGCACACTCCAAAACTGATTTTGATGGAATTTCTCCTTCCGACAACAGTACAGTTGGCGAAATCAGCCTGGGCTACTCCAAAGCATTTGGTGAATACAATCTGGCTGGCACTGCCTATGTGATTCTGGGCGATCAAAAGGCTGGCAGTATCAGTGGGACTGATGGTTCCGTTAGTGGTACTGTCAATGCCAAGGGTACAAATACATGGGGCATCGCTGTAGAGCCGGGTTTCAATGTTAATGACAACACATTGGTTTACGCCAAACTGGGCTATACACAAACTACCGGTGAACTGGATGTAAACGCCACGGTGAATGGAACTGCTGTACGTGGTAGCACTTCAACTACGTTTAACGGCGTAACGTTCGGTGCAGGTGCTAAATATAAATTTGCTACTAATCTATATGGTGTAGTTGAAGTTCAACAAACCAATTACAGCTCCAAAGACGGGGTTAAGCCGTCTACATTCATGACCTCAGTTGGTATTGGCTACAAGTTCTAATTAAGCCAATTAACTGACAAGGCCCACTTCTATGTGGGCTTTTTTATTTCGAACAATCCACTGCTTGGTCTATCGGTGGCATTCACCACAAAGGTAAGGCTACCGGGGGTATAAACAGCCAGCGAGACCTCCAGGTGATCTCTCACAAATTTTTGCCAGAATTTTTTGACCTGTTTCCACGCTGTGTACCTGTTTGTGTACCTAGACGTGCACCTACGCTGCCACTAAAATCCTGCTTAAGTATCAACAATTTACAACCACAAGGATGTCGATCTGTGTACCTACTTCCGAAGCTGAAGGTCACAGGTTCGATCCCTGTCGGGTGCGCCAACAATATCAATGACTTAGATGCCGCATACAAATCTAGGTCTCACCTTGCCAACACCGATTGTGCCGCTGTTGGTGCAGCTGAACCCACCCCAGCTCCGCAAAAATTTTCCTGCCTCCGGCGAAAATTTTTCATCGGCTTCAGAATTTCCACTCGCCTTACCCGTCCAGCCAGCGGCAGTCCCTGTTGTATCAAGCGCTCAATGCGGGCTGCCTGTCATCGCGGATGCATATCACGGCCTGGTCCTTTGGCAACGATGGTACTTATCTGATTCTGGCGCAAGCCGCCTCCTGTGCTGCGTTGCGTGCGGCGTTATAACAAGCAAAGTAGGCAATGCTCCGATTGGCTTGCTGCTGCTCCTGGAACTGTATCATCCTGTCCTGCGCCTTTTTCATTTGCTCCTGCTGTGCCTGCTGATTCTGGCGGATGATTTCCACCATGGCATCGCGGCGGCTCTGTGCTTCAAACTCTCGCTGTTGTGCCGCCAGCTTCTGGGTGTCCTGATTTTGTCTTAGCGCCTGCTCGCGAGCGGCATTGGCCCGCGCCTGTTCTTCTTCGGCCTGCTTGGCAATGTCAATTTCCTTGCTCTGGTTGTTGACCAGGCCGTTGACGGCAGCGCCTTCATTGACCAAATGCTTTGCCGTATTGCTGTGATTTGAATAAAGGTAGGCCGCAGCCAAGCCAAAGACAAGCAGCAGTAACAGGGTGTATTTACCCTTGCCATCTCCTGTATGCGCAAGCTCAGACGCGTCCCGATAATAACTAATGGCCGGGCTGGCTTGTGTGGCGGTGCTCTGGATTTTCATGTCGTACTGCGCCCGGGTGACAGAATCGCGCAGCGTCACATAAGCCCAGTTGACCAGCTTTAGCTCATTGACAGACTCGATATCCGGCTTGCTTTCCAGTTGTTCCTGCCTGATTTTGTAAGCGGCAGTAATCATGGCCACGTCAGCATCTTTGCTGACATGAAGTATCTGGTACAGATCGCGCTTTGGCTCCATGAAAGCATCTTTCATGCAAATGAAATATCTCAAAAGCATATCATCTGTTTGCCTGGCTGTAACTGCATCGCAAGCGGCTAGGCGGATCAGCCACTTGCCCAGCCGCCGCACAGCAGTGGCGGCCAGCCTGCAACACCTTGAGCGCCCCGTCCTCTCGGATTTTGAACTGCCTGCATGACAATTGCAAATGGGCCGCTATGCCGTCTCATGCCGGACGGGGAAGGCCTGCTTGTCTGGCGTGGTCTTGCCACGGAAAGACATACTGTCATCCGCTTGCGTTGTACTGTGCCATGAGGGAGAACGCAGCCGGGACGTCCGCATGGACGATGTAGCGAGGTGGATGCGGCATTGACCGCTTGGCCGCGTTGCCGCCAGCCAGGGGAAGCGCGGACAAAAGAAAAGCACCCGCAGAATGCCGGGTGCCTGGGCGGGCCTGGCGGGCTGGTACCCGTCGCCGGGGGCTTAGCTGCCGATCTGGCTTTGCAGGTAGTTGGCCAGGCTGACATCCTGAATCAGGCTGAGCTGGGTTTCCAGCCAGTCTATGGTTTCTTCGCAGTGTTCCAGCAGGTCCTGCAGCAGTTCGCGGCTGACAAAATCCTGCTTCTGCTCGCAATGGGCAATGCCGGCCAGCAGTTGCGGGCGTTGTACTTCGGTTTCATAGCGCAGGTCACTGCGCAGGCATTCTTCCACCGTTTCGCCAATGTGCAGCTTGCCCAGATCTTGCAGATTGGGCAGACCTTCCAGAAACAGGATGCGCTCGATCAGGGCGTCGGCTTCCTTCATCACCCGGATGGATTGCTTGTACTGGTAGTCGTTGAGGCGTTGCAGTCCCCAGTTGCGGAACATGCGGGCATGCAGGAAATACTGGTTGATGGCGGTCAGTTCGTTGCGCAGCAGCAGGTTGAGCAATTTGATAACGGATTTGTCGGCTTTCATGATGTATCCTTATGCCATCTGGCTTTGCAGGTAGTTGGCCAGGCCGGTCAGCTCGATCAGGCGCAGCTGCTTTTCCAGGAAGTAGGCGTGGTCCATTTCCGTGTCGTCCAGCTGCAGCACCAGCATTTCACGGCTGACATAGTCTGCTTCCTGCTCGCACAGGGCAATCGCCTTTTTCAGCTCGCGCGTGACCTTGTATTCCACGGCCAGATCGGACTTGAGCATCTCCGGCACGGTGCTGCCGATTTGCAGTGCTTCGCGCTTGCTCAGGTCGGGCTTGCCTTCCAGAAACAGGATGCGCTGGATGATGGCCTGGGCGTGTTCGCGCTCATGGGCTGATTCGTGCAGGGCTTTTTCTGCCAGCTTGTGCAGGCCCATGTCGGCATACATTTCGCCGTGCAGCAGGTATTGGTCGACGGCGGTGAGTTCTCCCGCCAGCAGTGTGTTGAGCAGATCGATGATGTTTTGTTTGCCTTGCATGGGGAAAGGTCCTTCCAGCAGTTGAACGGGCAGGCCGCACGGGCCATGGCAATGCCGGTATCCAGCCATGAGCAGGGATGCCGGCAGCGGGGGAAACGGGACTTGCCTGCAGTTTAAATGACAAGATTTATCCATACTACCAGCAAGTGTCGTGGAGGCGACGAGCGGTGTGGCTGAGGCAGGCGGCGGGGGCTGGTGGCTCAGCTCAGCTGCGCCCTTTCCTGGCTGAGCACGGCCAGCAGATCGGGGACGGCAGCATACAGTGCCTGCACCTCGGCTTGCTGCTCGCTGATCTCCTCATGCTGGCGGCAATATTCCTCCAGGGCCTGGCAGCAGACGATGAGCTGGCTGGCATTGATGATGCGGGCGGCCCCCTTGATCTGGTGGGCAATGCGTCCGACACCGGCGGCATTGCCCAGCAAGACCAGGGCGCGTAGCGATTCCATGTCGTCTTGCAGACCCTGTTGCAGATGCCCCAGCAATTGCTGCAATTGTTCGGCCTCCATGAAGGAGAGTTCGTCCAGGCTGTAGCCGGGGTCCTGTCCCTGATCGGCTTCACTGATGCGGCCGTGCATGTGCTGCTGCAGACAGCTGCGCAGGCCGGCCAGGCTGATGGGTTTGAACAGGCAGTCATCCATGCCGGCGGCGCGGCAGCGCTCGCGTTCGTCCGGCAGTGCATTGGCGGTGAAGCCCAGCAGCAGGACGGGGGCCAGCTGTTCCTGCTCCTCTTGCTGGCGAATGGCCTGGGACAGCTGGTAGCCATTCATTTCCGGCATGTTGCAGTCGGTAAACACCACGTCGAATCGCCCCTGCTGCCACATGACCAGGCCTTCGCGGCCGTTGGCGGCCACATCGGTCTGATGGCCGAGATAGCGCAGTTGCTGCGACAGCAGCAGGCGGTTTGCCACATTGTCGTCCACCACCAGAATGCGCAGCCTGAGCTTGTCCGACTGCCCGGCCTGCAGGCTGGCCGACGGCGCGGCCTCCACTTCGACATAGGCTTGTCCGGACAGGGGCAGCCGCAATTCGATATCCAGCCGGGTGCCATCGTGCGGGCGGCTGCTGAGGGTGAGCGAGCCTTGCATCATTTCGCACAGGGTACGGCTGATGACCAGCCCCAGCCCGGTACCGCTCTGGACATTGCGCTGCGAGGCAACCGCCTGCCCGAACGGCAGGAACAGGCGCTGCTGGTCTTCGGCCGAGATGCCGATGCCGGTATCGGTGACCCGTATCTGTACCAGCAACTGCTGGTCGGGCAGCACGCTCTGGCGCACGCGCACGGTGACGCTGCCCTGCTGGGTGAACTTGATGGCATTGCTGAGCAGATTGGACAGGATCTGCTTGAAACGCAGCGGATCGAGCATGACCTGCCAGGGGGCCGGTGTGGCCGGATCGACATCCAGAAACAGCCCCAGCTGCTTTTGCCTGGCCAGCCCGTCGAAAATGCGCATGACGGAGCGGGTCTGTTCCAGCAGATTACAGGGCTCCGGGTTCAGGCTGAGATGGCCGGATTCGATGCGCACGATGTCGAGAATATCGCCGATCAGGCCCAGCAGACCTTGTGCCGAGTCGTAGGCCACTTGCAGCGAGGGCTGATCCACCACGCCATGGTCGGCCTGGCGCAGGGCCAGTTCCAGCATGCCGATGACCGCGCTCATCGGGGTGCGGATTTCATGGCTCATGGTGGCGAGGAAGGTGGTTTTGGCCTGGCTGGCCTTGTCGGCCTGTTCCTTGGCGGCCTGCAGTTCCTCGATCAGCCGGCGCCGTTCGCTGATGTCTATCCAGCCACAGATGACGCCACGGATCACGCCCTCGGTATCGCGGAAGGGCTGTATCCAGTGAAAGGCGGAAATGTGCTGGCGGTTGAGCATGACTTCACGGTCGCGCTGGATGGGCACGCCGTATTCGATGGCCAGCTGGTAATCCTGCGCCAGGGTGGAGCGGGACTTGTCGTCGATGTCGATGATGCCGCCGATATTGTCGCGATGGCTCATGGCCTCTTCGCGGGTCAGGGTCAGCGCCTGCAGATAATGCTCGTTGCAACTGAGCAGCTGGCCTTTGCGGTCCAGCACGTAGACCGGATAAGGCGTGACATCGATCAGCGTGGTCATGAAGTTGAGCTGGTCGCTCAAGGCCTTTTCTGCGGTCTGGCGCTTGGCGATCTGCTTGCGCAGGCGGCTGTTCCAGGCCAGCGACACCAGCAGCAGCAGGCTGGCCACGGCGATCACCAGATAGATCAGGCCCAGGCTGTAGTCATACCAGCTCTGGTTGCTGGCCCCCACATTGGTACGCCAGCGTTCATTGAAAAGATTGTCCAGGCTCTCCGGGCCGATGCTGAACAGCGCCTTGTTGAGAATGGACAGCAGGATGCGATGATCGCTCGGCACCGCCAGCGACAGCACATTGCCGGGCAAGCCGGTGATGTTTGCCTCGCGCAATTTGCCGTTGAACAGCAGTGGCAGGTAGTAGCGGCTGTTCATGGTGGCAACCAGTGCCATGTCAGCCTTGCCGTTCTCCACCATGTCAAAGGCGGAAACCGGATTGTTGACCTCTTTGAAAATGGCGCCGGGAAAGGTCTTTTCCCATTGCATGGCCTTGACCAGCCCACGATTCACCGCCACCACCTTGTTGTGCAGGTCTGCCACGGTCTGCGGCGGATCGGTATTGATCCGCACCACCAGATTGTAGGAAAGCGGGGTCAGCGGCTCGGAGAACAGCAGGTCGTCGGCGCTACCGACATTGCGGGTGGGCAGCGTGGTCAGGTCGGCCTCGCCACGGCGCATGATTTCGAGAATGTTTTCCAATGAATGCGCCTTGCGCACTTCCAGCCTGACCCCGATACGCTGCGCGATCAGCTCCAGCAGTTCGGCGCTGGCACCGCGCCACACGCCCTGGTCATCGAAAAAGGAAATGGGGGCAAAACTGTGGCCAGCCGCCACCCGCAGCACCGGATGTTGCTTGAGCCATTGCTTTTCTTCCGCAGTGAAATCAATGGGCAGGACATGGGGCAGCAGCAGCAGTGCCCCACCACTCCAGCGCTGGATCAATTGCTGGTGCTGCGGTTCACGCAGCAGGCCCAGTGCCTTGTTCAGCGCCTGCCGCAATAGCGGCTGGCCGGCCGGCACGGCAAAGGCCCGGCTGTTGCGCTGGCCAAAACGCTGGATGACTTTCAGGTCGTCGACGAGGTTCTGGTTGGCCACATAATTGATCACGATGGCATCGCCAAAAAACAGGTCGATCTGGTGTGCCTCCAGCGCCGACAAGCCCTCTGCCACCGAGGGATAATCGCTGATGTCGGCTTCCGGATAGCGCTCGCGCAGCAAGGCAGGCGAGGGATACATGCGCTGCATGCCGATGCGCAGCTTGTGCGGATTGGGATCGGCGTAACCCACCAGAACCGGCTGGTCTTCCAGATAGGGCTGGCTCAGGCTCACGCCTGGCGTGGCCGGCTTGAGCGGGATGCTGCTGCTGAGCAGGTCGATGTCTCCCCGCTGCATTGCCTGTAGTGCCAGTTGTGGAGTGGGGTAGCGGTAAACCTCCGGCTGCAGGCCCAGCCTGCTTGCGACAAAACCGAATACATCGGCGTTCAGCCCCTGGAAGCTGTCGCCGGCACTGATGATGTCAAGGGGGGGAGAGTCATCGACGACACCCAGCCGCAGGCGTTTCTTGTGCTGCAGCCAGTCGGCCTCGCGTACCGGCAGCTCCAGGGTCTGCCCGCTGTACACGTTTTGCGCCAGCAGTTGCAAGGCTACTGCCCCGCCGGCAGGCGGCATGGCCGCACGAGCGATGGGACCGGCCAGCAGGCACAGCCAGAGCAACAACAGCCAAAATAAGCGCATGACTTTTCCACTACCAAGGATTGAAGAGAACCGTTCAATCTGCTGCTTGCAGGACGTGCTGCCATGATGTGGCAGACAGGCGACAAGCAGGATTGGACATGTCATGTCACCAGCGGGATCTTCTCGCGAAGATACGGAGAAATCCGCACTATCCCAGCAAGCATCCTCTTAACAGTATTAGTGAAGATTCCCAAATAGGAAAAGTCGCCCTTTCAGGCAGTTGAATTTTGAAAATATTTTTCAGATGCAGTCGGATTGCCCATGAACATGACTGCAGACAGGGCAGGCAGGGACAGCAGGATGGCAAGGCAGAAAGGACAGGAGTGCCCCAGCGGGTGATGGCTGCTTTATTTCAGCTCTTCCACTTTTTCCATTTTGCGGCTGCGCAAATCCACGACCCGATGTATCTCTACGCGGACTTCGCCCTTGTAAAGCAGATACATCAGCCTGGCAGCCTTGCGCGCCTGCTCGTGGGTCGAGTGCCACGGACCACTGTCATCGACACCGAAATCGCGCGAAATCAGGCGCAGGCGGTACATTTCCCTCTCTCCTCATGATGCTGAACACTATTATTTATAGGTTTTTGCAGCATGATGCCAGAAACTGCCACGGTTCAAAAAGAGATTATCCGGAAATGCCGCCCGGTTTCACTCAAACGCCGGCATGAATGGCAAAGTCCAGCGGGTGGCACACGCCTGCCATGGCGGCGGCAATGGCGGGACCATGCTGCTGCCAGTAGCCCAGGCGCAGCATACAGTCTGTCGCCACCAGCGCGGCATCGATCATGAAGCGTTCGGCCAGCAGCAGCTCTTCCACTTCGCGCAGCGACAGGCAGACATGCTCGGCCACTTCGCCATCCTGGTTGCAGGGCAGCTCGCTGGGCTGCAGCCATAAATCGTAGACATGCAGCCATTCGCGATGCAGGCCGCGCTGCACCGGTCGCTCGGCCAGCAGCAGGCCGGTCTGCGGCAGCAGCTCCAGCCGGTCTGCGGGAATGCCGGCCTCTTCCCAGCCTTCGCGCTCCAGCGCCAGCTCGATGGATTCGCCGGCGGCAATGCCGCCTCCCATCAGATTGTCCATGCGATTGGGATCGACCGCCTTGTCCGGGCTGCGCCGTCCCACCCACATGCGTACCTCGCCTTCCGGGGTGCGGGTCAGGCCATTCAGATGCACGGCGCGGCTGGTCAGCCCCAGCGGACGGAAGGCGGCGCGCTCCAGTTCGAACAGCGGTGTGCCATCGGCCAGAAAGGCGGTGAAGTTTTCATTGCGCCAGCCATTGAGCCAGCCGGCCTCGTGCCAGCGCCGGGCTGCGGCCTGCAACTGGCTGCTGATGGCGGCGTAATCGCCCTCCACCATGCAGACCAATCCGGCCGGCTGACGGCGAAACAGCGCGGCCTCGCTCAGCAGCAGGCGTTCCAGCCAAACCTGATTGACACAGCCCAGCTGGTGCGGGCCGATGAAGAGCGGGGTGAATGCACTGCGATCGAAACGGGTGATCTTGGCCAGATACCCCAGAACTCCATCCACTTGCATGATGACTCCGAACAGATTGCCTATCGCGGGAAGGCGCCATCATAGGATGCAAGCAGGATTTTGCCCAATTTTTTCAGCGCCTTGCGGGCGAAAAACAAATATTCCATGTGGAAGTGTTGCAGAATTCACACGCGCGGCTGACGCAGCAAATCGGCCAGTCCGGAGTAGCGTGCCGGGGCCAGCCGTACCGCCTGCTGCCACACCTCGTCGCTGCCGGCGACGGCAAAGCGCTGCCGGGCACGGGTGATGGCGGTGTAGATCAGTGCGCGGTTGAGCACCGGGCCCGGTGTGGCCGGCAATTGCAGCCAGACTTCGTCGAATTCCGAGCCCTGGCTTTTGTGCACGGTCATGGCAAACACGGTTTCGTGCTGCGGCAGCCGCCCTGGTGCAAACTCGCGCCAGCTGCCTTCTGCCGCCGGAAACGCCACCCGCAGTCCCTGCGGCCGCTCCACGGTGAAACCGATATCGCCGTTGAACAAACCGACACCGTAATCATTGGCGGTGATCATCACCGGGCGGCCGGCATACCAGTCGCGCCCGGCCTGCTTGCAGCCCTGCTGTTCCAGCAGGGCCTCCATGCGCTGGTTGGCCTGCTCGACCTGGCGGCGCTCGGCCGCCAGCAGCATGAACTGCGCGAATGCCGCCTGCACCTGCTCCAGCGGCAACTGACGCTGGATGGCGTCCAGATAGGGCTGCCGGCGGGCCGACAGCCCGGCATCGTCCAGCTGCGCGGCCTGACGGATGTCGGCGTGCTGGCCGGCCTGCAATAGCTGCAAGGCGGCGCTGGCATCGCCCAGGTTGACCAGCCGTGCCAGCTCCCCGATGCCGGAATCTGCGCGGAAACGATGGCTATGGGTCAGCAACACCACGCTGTCGGCCAGCGCCCCCGCCCTGCCCTCATCTGCCGGCAGCGGGCCGGCACCGGCCTCCGTCAGCCAGTCGCGGGTCGCCGGCAGATACGCCACCTGTCCGCACAAATCGCCCAGTACCGCACCGGCATCCACCGATGCCAGCTGATCGCGGTCGCCCAGCAGAATCAGCCGGGCCTGCGCCGGCAGGGCTTCCAGCAGACGGGCCATCAGCGCCAGATCGATCATCGAGGCTTCGTCCAC
>NZ_JAELTZ010000090.1:0-8348 GCF_016429115.1 Aquitalea sp. ASV15
CCATTATAAGGAGCGGCTGCCCGGCCTGTCTTGTGCAATGGCGACACCGCTGTTGCACTGGCTATGGCTCAGCCATGACCAGTGGCTGACCGGAATGTGTCCGGTTTTGCTTCAGAAACGCACGGGTGTTTCGCGGCGCAGATCACAGCTGATGATCAGCTCCTTGCCAAAACGGCTGTTGATGGTCAGTGCATCCATCAGGCCCACGTCATGAATGGTCAGCAGCCGGTTGTCCAGCTGGCTGTCATAGCCAAGCTGGCTGGCAAAGTCGATCAGGGCTTGCAGCGGCTGGGTGGTGTCGGCACACAGGGGGGTGGCAGTCAGGCTGCCTTGTAGGGGGCGTTTTCTTCCCACGGCATCGTATACGGCAAAGGAAAAGTCGCTACAGCTATCTTGCAGGCAATCGTACATGGTGAAACTCCATCGGGTCTAAGTGAGCGCTGTTGCGTGCCCGACTCTCCGTCAGGCGACGCTTTAGCAGGATTTTTGGGCGCCCTGCAAGTTGTCGATTAACTCGGCGCCTGTGTCCCGGCCGCAGCCGGAGACGGTAAAACCAGAACTGCTTAAAACAAGCAACATGCCCGATGTCGCATAGCGAGCGCACTATTAAGGTGAACCAGCGGAAAAAGAAAAACCCGCGGGCCAGAGGAGCGCAGCGGGTTATCCGACTCACGCTTTAGCTGGCATTTATAGTGCGCCCAGCAAGCTGTATCAAATCGGCGCATGGGAAAAGATTATTCCTGAGCAAATGGCCTGTCAACCCCTGTTGTGTGCTGGCCACTGTTGCAGAAAGTCCTGCCAGTGTCCGCCGGCCTGGCTCAGCAGCAAGGCCAGTTTTTGTTCATGCTGACTGCGGGTGAGGGCAGAGATCTGCCCTTGCAGTGCGGCCAGGCGCAGCCACATCAGGTAATGGCAGGCCGCCCGTTGCGCGCTGTGCTCCAGCAGTCTGGGCAACTGTCCGGCGCTGGCCGCGGCCCAGGACTGCGGCGCATCGTATTCGGCAATGCGCGGCAGGCCGCACAGGCCGGCCATTTCCTGCTGCGGCACACAGCCGGGCTGTGCGCCCTGGCACAGCAGGCGGCTCAGTTCCAGCGTCTGGCCGAACAGGCCAGTGGGGCCGCCGGGGAAGGCCACATTGTGCAACATGGCGCGGTGGCGCAAGACCGGCAACAGCAACTGGGAACCCTGCCAGCTGACAATCTGCGGCATGTGTTCATTCAGCAGAGCCGCCAGTGCTTGCAGCATGGCGGCTTCGTCCTGGCCGGCGGCCGACTGGTGCAGCAGCACTTCCTGTCGGCTATGCAGCACGGCATTGACCGCGACCACGCGATGCAGGTGATAGGGCATGAATTCATCAGCCCGGCTGGCCCGGCTGCGCTGCAGGGCAAAATAGACGACATCGGCATCGCTGATGTCGGCATCCAGCTGATACAGGCTACGGATGCCGGTGACATCGGGCAGGGTCTGGATATCCAGGGCGAGTAAGGGAATCACGTGGTGTCTTCACACAAAATTGGCGGCAATGGTGTGCGATTCTAGGCTGGCTGCACACGGCGGGCAATCACGGCATCACGATTAAATGGGCCATGGCGGTGTATCTTGTCAGAAGATTCAGGCTATAATCTGCCGCTTGAATTCCTTTCTTGCGAATCCCTTCATTCCACGTCCTTATTCCTCTAAATGATCCGCAAGCTTATCCGTAAAGTATTGGAGCTGCCGTCAGGCATGGGCAAACGCCGTAGCAAACCACGCGTGATTCCGCTGTCCCAGCATGGCGTACGCCGTGATCAGCTCAGCAATGCTGCGCTCAAGGTGACTTCCCGACTGCAGGAAGCCGGTTTCTCTGCCTTTGTGGTGGGGGGAGCCGTGCGCGACCTGTTGCTGGATGTTTCTCCCAAAGATTTTGACGTCGCCACCAATGCCACGCCGGAGCAGGTGCATCATCTGTTCCGCCGCTCGCGCATCATTGGCCGTCGCTTCCGCATCGTGCATGTGATGGTGGGGCCGGAAACCATCGAGGTCACCACCTTCCGTGGCGGCGGCATCGATGATCAGAATGAGTCGGGCCGCATCATGGCCGACAATACTTTCGGCAGCCAGGAAGAGGACGCACATCGCCGTGACTTCACCGTCAATGCCTTGTTCTTCGATCCTTCCGACGAGTCCATCATCGACTACCACCACGGGGTCAAGGACCTGAAGGCGAAGAAGCTGGTGATGATAGGCCAGCCGGCACGCCGCTATCAGGAAGATCCGGTGCGCATGTTGCGCGCGGTGCGCCTGGCCGCCAAGCTGGGGTTCGAGATCGACGACGACACCCGCAAGCCGATTCGTGCCCATGCGCATCTGTTGCGCAAGGAGCCGCCGGCGCGCCTGTTCGACGAAATGCTCAAGCTGCTGATGTCCGGCCATGCCTATGCCTGCCTGAAAAAATTGCGCGATGAAGGCTTGTCGCGTGGTGTCTTCCCGCTGCTGGATGCGGTGATGGGCGAGGATGGCGACGACTTGTTCCTGCAACTGGGGCTGCAAAGCACCGATGCACGCATTCGTGCCGACAAGCCGGTATCGGTTGGTTTCCTGCTGGCCACCTTGCTGTGGCAGCAGGTGAAGCAGCACTGGCAACAGCATATCGCCGCCGGCGAGAAGCCCTTGCCGGCCTTGCAGCTGGCCATTTCCGATGTGGAAAACGAACAGGACAACGATTTTGCCATTCCGCGCCGCTTCAGCGTGACCATGCGCGAAATCTGGACGCTGCAGGCCCGCTTCGACAGCCGCAGCGGTGCCCGTCCTTACCGTTTCCTCGAACAGCCGCGTTTCCGTGCCGCTTTCGATTTCATGGCCTTGCGTGCCGAGGCGGGTGAACTGCCGCTGAGCCTGGTGGAGTGGTGGGAAGCCTTCCAGCGTGGTGATCAGGCCGAGCGTGAGGCACTGATCAATGAAGCCAAGAACAGCGGTGAAGAAGAACCGGCCAAAAAACGCCGTCGCCGCCGTCCATCCGGCCGTCGCCGCACCGATCAGGCCGGCGGAGGGGGAGAGGCCGCGTGAGCCTGGCCTACGTCGCTCTGGGCAGCAACCTGGAGCAACCGGCAGACCAGATCAGGGCCGCACTCGCGGCCCTTGCTGCTCTTGACGGCAGCCAGCTGCTCAGCCATTCCTCGCTCTACCTCACCACGCCGGTGGGGTATCTCGACCAGCCCGACTTCATCAATGCCGTTGCCCTGCTGGACACCACGCTCACGCCTTATCAGCTGCTGGATGCGCTGATGCGGATCGAGGCTGGTTTCGGCCGCGAGCGCAGCTTCCGCAATGCGCCGCGGGTGCTGGATCTGGATGTGTTGTTGTATCAGGACACCGTGCTGGACGATCCGCAGCTGCTATTGCCGCATCCGCGCATGCACCAGCGGGCCTTTGTCATGGTACCGTTGGCGGAAATTGCCCCCGGCCAGCAGGTGGGGGAACACGGCCTGGCCGCCGACATCGCCGCTGCACTGGATAGTGCCGGCGTGGTGCGGCTGGAGTCGACAGCTCAGCCAAGGAGACAAGCATGAGTCAGAGTCATTTGCGCTATGTGGTGGTGGAAGGGCCGATCGGCTCCGGCAAGTCGGCGCTGGCCCGCCGTCTGGCCGGCTACTGGGGCGTGCAACTGCTGGCGGAAGACCCGGCATCCAACCCCTTCCTGCCGCGTTTTTACCGCAATGTGGCCTCGCATGGCCTGGCCACCCAGCTGACTTTCCTCATGCAGCGTGCCGACATGGCGCGCGGCATGCTGCTGGGCGACAGCCTGGCCAGCCCGGTGGTGTCGGATTTCCTGTTCGAGAAAGATGCCCTGTTTGCCCGGGTCAATCTGGACGAGCAGGAGCTGGCCCTGTATCAGCGCCTGGCGCAGCAATTGCTGCCGCAATACCCGGTGCCTGACCTGGTGATTTACCTGCAGGCTTCCGAGCAGGTCTTGCTCGATCGCAGTGCGGCGCGTGCCAGCGAACTGGAACAGGATTTTCCGGAAGGCTATCTGAAGCGTGTGCATGCCGCTTACAGCGAGTTCTTCCATCAATACGAAGCAGCCCCCTTGCTCATCGTCAATACCGACCACCTCGAGCTGGTTGATGGTAACGAGGATTTCGAGCTATTGTTGCGCTGCATCAGCGAGATGCGCGGACAGCGCAGCTATTTCAACAAGAGCGTCTGAATACAAGTGACGCCTTGCATTTCCCGACCACACCGAGGAAGTACAGGTATGAAAATTACCGTCAACACCCTGCAGAAGATGGCCGCCGAAGGCCAGAAGATCGTCATGCTCACCAGCTATGACGCAAGCTTTTCCACCCTCCTCGATCAGGCGGGTGTGGAGATTCTGCTGGTGGGTGATTCACTGGGCATGGTGATCCAGAACCGCGATTCCACGCTGCCGGTAACCATGGAAGAAATGGTTTACCACACCCGCTGTGTCGCCGCCGGCGCCGGCGATGCCATGGTGCTGAGCGACCTGCCCTTCGGCAGCTATCAGGAAAGCCCGCAGCAGGCGTTTGCCAATGCCGCCCGCCTGATGCAGGCCGGCGCGCACATGGTGAAGCTGGAAGGTGGCCGTTTCATGGCGGAAACCACCCGTTTCCTGGTGGAGCGCGGCATTCCGGTCTGTTCGCATATCGGCCTCACCCCGCAGTTCGTCAACACTTTTGGCGGCTACCGGGTGCAGGGCAAGAGCGAGAGCGATGCCGAACGCCTGCTGGACGATGCCCGCCAACTGGCCGATGCCGGTGCCAGCCTGGTGCTGATGGAGTGCGTGCCGGCCGATCTGGCCCGCCGCGTCACCGAAGCCGTGGACGTACCCACCATCGGCATCGGTGCCGGTGCCGAAGTGAGCGGCCAGGTACTGGTATTGCACGACATCCTCGGCGTCTATCCGGGCAAGAAAGCCCGCTTCGTCAAGAACTTCATGAATGAGGCAGGCAGCATCCAGGGTGCGGTCGAAGCCTATGTCAAGGCAGTCAAGGCAGGCACGTTCCCCGCTGCCGAGCACACCTTCTAAGCCAAAAGGGTAAGGAAATGGAAATCATCCGCAGCGTGGCCGCCATGCGAGCATGGCGTCGCCAGGCCGGCAAGCTGGCTTTTGTCCCCACCATGGGTAATCTGCACGAGGGCCATCTGGCTCTGGTCGAGGCGGCGCACCAGCACGCTGACAAGGTGGTGGTCAGCATTTTTGTCAATCGCCTGCAATTTGGTCAGGGCGAAGATTTCGACGCTTATCCGCGCACCTTTGAATCCGACTGTGCCAAGCTGGAAGCCGCCGGGGTGGACGCCCTGTTCTTCCCCACCGAGCAAGAGCTGTACCCGCGGGTGAAGCAGGATTTCAATGTCGAGCCGCCGCATATCCAGGACGAGCTGTGCGGTGCCTTCCGCCCCGGTCATTTCCGTGGCGTGGCCACGGTGGTCAGCAAGCTGTTCAATATCGTGCAGCCGGATGTGGCCTGTTTCGGCAAGAAGGACTTCCAGCAGCTGCATGTGATCAAGGCCATGGTCGATGACCTGAACATTCCGGTGGCGGTCATTCCGGTGGATACCGGCCGTGCCGCAGACGGCCTGGCCCTGTCCTCGCGCAATGGCTACCTGACGGCAGAGGAGCGTGCCGAAGCACCGCGCCTGTACCGCAACCTGTCCGCCATGCGTGCAGCCCTGCTGGCTGGCGACAGCGATTACGCCACGCTGGAAGCCAATGCCAGTGCCGATCTGCAGCAGGCAGGCTGGGTGGTGGATTATGTCGAAGTACGCCAGGCCGATACCCTGGAAGTGGCCCATGCCGGCGAAAAACGCCTGGTGGTGCTGGCCGCTGCCCGCCTGGGCCGTACCCGTCTGATCGATAATGTGGAAGTGTCCCGCTAAGCCGGGCAAGGAAAGACCAGTACCATGCAACGCATCATGCTTAAATCCAAGCTGCACCGTGTCACCACCACGCATGCCGAACTGCATTACATCGGCTCCTGCGCCATCGACGAAAACCTGCTGGAAGCAGCGGATATTCGCGAATACGAAGAAGTGCAGATCTGGAACGTCAACAACGGCGAACGCTTTGCCACCTATGCCATCAAGGCCGAGCGTGGTTCCGGAGTGATTTCGGTAAACGGCTCGGCCGCGCGCCGCGCCGCGCCGGGCGATCTGCTGATCATCGCCTCTTTTGCCCAGTACGAAGATGCCGAGCTGGCCAATCACCAGCCCAAGCTGGTGTTCGTGGACGAGCGCAACCAGATGACCGCGCTGGACAACAAGACCCCGACCCAGCCCGCCTGAGCCTCATCCACACAGGCAAATCTGGTGAAAGCGATGCTGCGGCATCGCTTTTTTCATGGCTTGTTCCAGCGGCATCCACGCGCCAAAGGCCGGGTGCAGGCCGGGCTTTGCATCATCGTTTATAACTGTCTATAGTTTCTAATGAATTGCCGCACCAGTCCGGCCGGCTGGTTTGCCAGCCACGACGGGAGCATGACATGAGCAGCATTCTGCATGGCGGCTGTCTGTGTGGTGCCGTGCATTACCGCGTGCATGGCCAGCCCTTTCACGTGACCCACTGCCATTGCGTCAGCTGCCGCAAGGCCAGCGGCGCCGCCTTTGTCACCTGGTTTACCGTACGGCTGATCGAGCTGGAGTGGCTGGGTGAAAAACCGTTGTTCTATCACTCATCCACCGCCGCCCTGCGCGGGTTTTGCCCGCATTGCGGTGCCACGCTCAGCTACCAGCACGAGTCCGATCCGGACGATATCGACCTCACCGCCGCTTCGCTGGACATGCCGGATGTGCTGGTGCCGGAATTCCATATCTGGTGGCAGGACCACATCAGCTGGGGCGAGCCACAGCAGCAAGCGGTCTTGCCGGTACACGCGCGCAGCCGCGACTGAACACGGCTGCCAGCCTGGGGTTACAACAAGGGTGTGGCGGACACGATCACACCGTCTTCATCGGCATACAGCCATTCGCCCGGCACAAAGGTGACGCCAGCAAAGGTCACCGCCAGGTCACGCTGGCCTTCGCCGCGCTTTACCGATTTGAGCGGGTGGGTATTCAGCGCACGGATGCCCAGCGGCAGCTGGTTGAGCGCCACCGAATCGCGGATGCAGCCGTAGATCACCACGCCATCCCAGTGATTGGCCACCGCCAGATCGCCGATCTGGTCGCCCAGCAGGGCACAGCGCAGCGAACCGCCGCCATCCACCACCAGCACCTTGCCATGGCCATCCTGCGCCAGGGTTTCCCGGACCAGGGTGTTGTCTTCAAACAGTTTGAGGGTGACGATCTGCCCATAAAAACGCTGGTGATTGCCATAGCGCTGGAACAGCGGCTCCAGCACGCGCACACGGCCTTCGTTGGCATCGCACAGATCGGTGGTCAGAAAACTCATGCTCTTTCTCCTTGGCAGTTTATGGTTATGCCGGATGGCGGACGCAAAAAAGCCGCCTCGCGGCGGCTTGTTGCATGCATCAATCCAGGCGTAGCGGTACAAACAATGTACTGTCCTGGCGGCGTACCAGCAGGGCGATATTGCCGCGCGCACTGGCCAGTGCCTTCTCAAAGCTCTTTACCGTGGTGATTTCATTCTGGTTCAGGCCCATGATGATATCGCCATGCTGCAGGCCGGAGCGGGCGGCCGCGCCCTGCGCCTTTTGCACCAGCAGGCCACCGTTCATGCCCAGCTCGCTGCGCTGCTTGGCAGTCAGCTCGGTGACGGTCAGCCCCAGCTTGCCGAACTGGAAGTTCTGCGGGGCGGCTTCATCCTGCTGCTTGGCCTGCGGCGCCGTTTCCGGAGCCAGTTCGCCCAGCGTGGCCTGAATGGTTTTTTCTTCGCCCTTGCGCCATACCGACAGCTTGACCTTGGCACCCGGCTGCAGCGAACCCACCATCATCGGCAGATCCTTGGAGCTTTCGATGGCACGGTCATCCAGCTTGAGGATGATGTCCCCGGTTTGCAGGCCGGCCTTGCCGGCCGGGCCTTGCGGATCCACCCGCACCACCAGTGCACCGCTGGGACGCGGCAGGCCGAAGGATTGCGCCAGCTCCTGCGACACTTCCTGGATATTGATGCCCAGCTGGCCACGGCTGACCTTGCCCTTGGCCTTGATCTGCTCGGCCACATTCATGGCCAGGTCGATCGGAATGGCAAAGGAAATGCCCATGAAGCCGCCGGAGCGGCTGTAGATCTGCGAATTGATGCCGACCACTTCACCCTTCAGGTTGAACAGCGGGCCGCCGGAGTTGCCCGGATTGATGGCCACGTCGGTCTGGATGAAGGGCACGTAGTTTTCATCCGGCAGGCTGCGGCCCTTGGCCGAGACAATGCCGGCGGTGACCGTGTTTTCAAAGCC
>NZ_JAELTZ010000091.1:0-7883 GCF_016429115.1 Aquitalea sp. ASV15
GGCAGCCTACAGTCTGCCCCCATCACTCCGCGCTGGCGGAGACCATCGACAAAGGCTTTTGCATGTCCACACGTATCGAACACGACCTGCTTGGCGATCGCGCCGTCCCGGCTGATGCCTACTGGGGTGTCCACACCCTGCGCGCGGTGGAGAATTTCCCCATCACTGGCCAGACCATTGCCAGCTATGGCGACCTGATCATTGCGCTGGCATACATCAAGAAAGCGGCGGCACTGGCCAACCGTGATCTGGGCCTGCTGGATGCGCGGCGCACCCAGGCCATTGTCGATGCCTGCGATGAACTGGTGGATGGCAAGCTGCACGAGCAGTTTGTGGTGGATGTGATTCAGGGTGGGGCTGGCACCTCCACCAATATGAATGCCAACGAAGTCATCGCCAACCGTGCGCTGGAAATCCTGGGCCATGGTAAAGGCGAGTACGACAAGCTGCACCCCAACGAACACGTCAACATGAGTCAGAGCACCAATGACGTGTATCCCACCGCCCTGCGTCTGGCTACTTACTGGGGCGTGCTGCGCCTGCAGCGCACCATGTTCGTGTTGCGCGAAGCCTTTGCCGCCAAGGCGGAAGAATTCAAGAATGTCCTGAAGATGGGCCGCACCCAGCTGCAGGACGCGGTGCCGATGACGCTGGGTCAGGAATTCCAGACCTATGCCGTGATGCTGGGCGAGGACGAGCAGCGCCTGAGCGAAGCCCGTGCGCTGATGCTGGAAATCAACCTGGGTGCCACCGCCATCGGCACCGGCATTACCGCGCATCCGGATTACGCCCGGCTGGTGTGTCTGCACCTGTCCGAGCTGACTGGCCTCAAGCTGCTGACTGCGCCCAATCTGATCGAAGCCACCCAGGACTGCGGCGCTTTCGTCCAGCTGTCCGGCGTCCTCAAGCGCGTGGCAGTCAAGCTGTCCAAAACCTGCAATGACCTGCGCCTGCTGTCCTCCGGCCCGCGTGCCGGCATCGGTGACATCAACCTGCCCGCGCGGCAGGCCGGTTCGTCCATCATGCCGGGCAAGGTCAATCCGGTGATTCCGGAAGTGGTCAACCAGGTGGCATTCGAAGTCATCGGCAATGACATGACCATCACCATGGCCGCGGAAGGTGGCCAGTTGCAGCTCAATGCCTTCGAGCCGGTCATTGCCTACAGCATGTTCCGCAGCGTGCGCCATCTGGCCAATGCCTGCAGCACGCTCACCGAGCACTGCGTCAAGGGCATTACCGCCAACGAGGCCAAGCTGCGCGCCGACGTACTCAATTCCATTGGTCTGGTGACGGCGCTCAATCCCATCATCGGCTATGCCGCCGCCACCGCCGTGGCGGCCGAAGCACACGCTACCGGTGGCAGTGTCTACGATATCGTGCTGGAACGCGGGCTGATGCAGCGCGCCCAGCTGGACGAGGCATTGCAGCCGGAAGCCCTGACCCAGCCGCGCTGGCTGTCTTAAACGGTGTTCTGCTGTCGGTACTTGTCCGGTACCGACTTTCCTGTGTTGGCCGGGTATTTGCCCGGCCATTTTTTTTGTTGGCTTGTGCCGGGGCAGGGCTGGATGTATAAGTGTATTGTGCAATGCACAAAAAGGAGTGGAACATGACACAAGCCCTGATCTGGTGGCTGGAAAATAGCCCCCGCTGGCTCAGTTGCTGTAGCGCGCAATGGCGTCGCCAGCAAGAAGTGTTGCGCGCGGCCACCTTTCATACCGGCCACGTGCTGTGCAGCCCGGCCCCCTTGCCGGACAAGCTGTCCCGCCTGCTGCGCCGCTGCTGTTCCGATGCCATCACCCTGCTGCATGGCAGCGGCGAAGTGCAATTGCAGCTATGCAGCCAGTTGCCAGTACCACAACACGATCCCTGCCAGCTGTATGCCCTGGGCCAGCGGCTGCAGCAGCGAACCGGCGAGGTCTGCCTGCGCGGCCTGGTCGATATCGGACGCGCCCTGTCGCGCTGATTGAGGGGCGGCTGGTGCGAATGGCTTTGCAGCTGCTGCCGGGCAGGGCACAATGCCGCTCTTTACGCATCCAGAGAGCCCTGCCATGTCCAGCCAATCCATGCTCAGCCAGCAGCAACTGCAACAGCTGGCACCCGAGCTGCAAGCTTATCTGGCCACCCAGCTGAATCTTGAGGTCGGACAATTCGATGCCCAGTTCCTGCTGGATTTTGTTGCCGCCAGGATAGGCCGGCAGATCTATAACAAGGCGCTGGACGATGCGCAGCAGGCATTGAGCAGCCGCATGGAATCGCTGCAGGCAGCCATCTGGGAGCTGGAAAAATAGCCCGTTCGCGCCTGCTTTTTGTCTGCTGCTTGTCCCGCTTCGCAGGCTGCCGGCCGGCTGTCGGGCGGCCAATGTCTGCCATCCCCAGGCCAACGGCGTTACAATCAGGGTTTCTCTCCCCCTGTGCCCAAGGTTCATGCTTTATCTGCGTCTGATGCTCAAAGGTTTCTTGCTGGCCGTGCTGCTGGTGCTGCTGGGCTTTGGCTACATGGCCTGGGGCATTGCCCGTTATGCCGCTGAGCCCGCCACGCAGCCGGCAGATGCCGCACTGGTGCTGGGGGCCGCCGCCTGGGGCAGCAAGCCTTCGCCAGTGCTGCGCGAGCGCATCAATCACGCGGTGACCCTCTACAAGCAAGGCCGGGTGCGCTGGATCGTGTTTACCGGTGGTACTCCGGAGCCCGGCTATCCGACCGAGGCCGATGTCGGCCGCGAGTTTGCCCTGCGGCAGGGCGTGCCGATGACCGCCATGCTGGCGGAAAATGAATCCCGCACCACCTGGCAGAACCTGGAAAACGCCCACAAGCTGGCAGCGCCCTTCGGCATACGCTCCTTTCTGCTGGTGAGCGATCCGCTGCACATGCGGCGGGCGGTACTGATGGCGCATGACCTGGACATGATCGCCGCGCCAGCGCCTACCGAGTCCAGCCGCTATGTCAGCTGGAGCAACAAGATCAAATTCCTGGTCAGGGAAACCTGGCTCTATGTCGGCTATCGGGTGTTCCGCAAGCTGTCCTGATCGCAGGATCCGCAGCAACAGACGTAAAAAACCGGCGCGAGGCCGGTTTTTTATCGGGACCAAACAATCAGGCGCTATGCCACAGATCGATCAGGTCACCGGCTTCAACATTGGATACTTCGCTGCGCGCCTGCAGCCAGGCCACCAGCTTGTTGCGGATTTCTTCGGTAATGGCCACTTCACCCACCGGGAACACCACACCCTCCAGCTTTTCATTGCCATCGAAATGGCCACCGAAGCTGATGGCGGCATCGTCGATGCAGTTGAGCCAGTCGTCCAGCAGCGCATCGGTATCAACACCCTTGGCGATGGTGGCGATCAGGTGAAAACCCAGCTCGCGGTATTCGCCGACACGCATTTTCTTGCGCTGACGATGGTTCAGACGCTTCAGGCGCTGGGCGGAGTTGGGATTGTGCAGATTGGACATGATGACTCCTTACAAAAAGACGTGGCGATGATAACAGGCATTGCCAGGCGACAGGAAAATAGCCGCTGGCGCTGCACCCGTTACAGCCCCAGCTGTTGCCACAGGCTGTCGACCTTCTGCTTTACCGTTTCATCCATCACGATGGGTACGCCCCATTCGCGCTGGGTTTCACCCGACATCTTGTTGGTGGCATCCAGCCCCATCTTGCCGCCAAGCCCGGATACCGGGCTGGCGAAATCCAGATAGTCGATGGGGGTATGCTCGATCAGCGTGGTATCGCGTACCGGGTCCATGCGGGTGGTAATGGCCCACATCACTTCCTTCCAGTCACGGCAATCCACATCATCATCCACCACGATGATGAACTTGGTATACATGAACTGGCGCAAGAAACTCCAGCAGCCCATCATCACGCGCTTGGCATGGCCGGGGTACTGTTTCTTGATGCTGACCACTGCCATGCGATAGCTGCAGCCTTCCGGCGGCAGATAAAAGTCGACAATCTCCGGAAACTGCTTTTGCAGGATGGGCACGAACACCTCGTTCAGTGCCACCCCCAGCACGGCCGGTTCATCCGGTGGTTTGCCGGTATAGGTGCTGTGGTAGATGGGGTTTTCGCGCATGGTGATGCGGTCGATGGTGAATACCGGGAAATAGTCCTGCTCATTGTAATAGCCGGTATGGTCACCATAGGGGCCTTCCAGTGCCATGTCATCAGGATGGATGTGGCCTTCCAGCACGATTTCCGCCCGCGCCGGCACTTGCAGATCCGAGCCGATGCACTTCACCAGCTCGGTACGGCTGCCACGCAGCAGGCCGGCAAACTGGTATTCGGACAAGGTATCCGGCACCGGCGTGACTGCGCCCAGAATGGTCGCCGGGTCACAGCCCAGTACCACGGCCACCGGGTAGGGCTGGTCCGGGTTCTGCTGGCGGAATTCACGATAATCCAGCGCACCACCGCGATGGGCCAGCCAGCGCATGATGACGCGGTTCTTGCCGATCACCTGCTGGCGGTAGATGCCCAGGTTCTGCCGCTTCTTGTTGGGGCCGCGGGTCACCGTGAGCCCCCAGGTAATCAGCGGGGCCACATCGCCCGGCCAGCAATGCTGGATGGGCAGGCGCGACAGATCAACCTCATCACCTTCCCACACGATCTGCTGGCAGGCTGCCTTGCTCACCACCTTGGGCGCCATCGACAACACCTGCTTGAGCAGGGGCAGCTTGTCCCAGGCTTCCTTCAGCCCTTTGGGCGGTTCTGGTTCTTTCAGGTAGGCCAGGGTCTTGCCGATTTCGCGCAATTGCATGACATCGCTGGCTCCCATGCCCATGGCGACCCGCTTGGGTGTGCCAAACAGATTGGCCAGTACCGGCATGTGATAAGTCTGCGTATCGTGCCGGGGGTGTTCGAACAGCAGGGCGGGGCCACCCGCTTTCAGCACCCGGTCGCCAATCTCGGTCATCTCCAGATGTGGCGAGACCGGAAGGCTGATTCTTTTCAATTCGCCTTGCTGTTCCAATTGAGCAACAAAGTCCCGCAGGTCGGCATATTTCATGACTGTTTCATGATCTTAAGCAAAGTTTTGACCGGAAGGTTTGGTTAACCTCCGCTTGAACGTCGCAAGCTACTGCCGGCCTATTAGAAAGTCAATTACGGTAGAAGCCCAAGACCGTGAACTTGCCTACACTCTTGGAGAATACAAATGAAAAAGCTTGCTCTGGCTGCGGCCATCGGTCTGATTTCCGCTAGCGCCTTCGCTGCTCAAGGCGACATCATCGCGCGTTTCCGCGTGATCAACGTGAACCCGTCCTCTTCCTGGAGCAATGCTGCTCTGGGTAATACCCTGGGTCTGAAGAGTGTCGATGCAAAAGACGACACCGTTCCGGAACTGGACTTCACCTACATGATCACCAACAACATCGGTACTGAACTGATTCTGGGCACCAGCCGTCACGAAGTGACTGCCAACGCCGGTACTGGTGACAAGAGCCTGGGTAAAGTATCCACCTTGCCGCCGACCCTGACTCTGCAATATCACTTCGCCCCGGATAGCACTGCATTCCGTCCGTACGTTGGTGCTGGTATCAACTACACCCGTTTTTACAATGCAGGCCTGAATGCTGCCAATCTGGGCGTGAATGCTGATCTGAAAGTGAAGAAAAACAGCTACGGTCCGGCCCTGCAGATTGGTGCCGACTTCCCGATCAGCAAGAGCTTCTTCATCAACGTGGATGTCAAAAAAATCTGGATGAAAACCGACGTAAGCCTGGCTTCCAACGGTACTCAAGTTGGCACCCTGAAGATCGACCCGCTGGTGGTTGGCCTGGGTATCGGCACCAAGTTCTAAGCAACTGGCCTTGCCGCAGCAAAGCGCCTCGATATCGAGGCGCTTTTTTATTTTCTGGTAATAGAATATTGTATTCTTTATTTATAAGATCAGGAGATATAGCATGAGCAACTGGGCCAGCACCGCCGTACGCAAGATCGAAGCCGATTTCAACCGCTCCAGTGACACCCACCTGATACCGCTGCAGATTCCGGCCCTGCCGCAGATCCAGCTGTATTTCAAGGACGAGTCCACCCATCCCACCGGCAGCCTCAAGCATAGGCTGGCACGCTCACTGTTTCTGTATGGCTTGTGCAATGGCTGGATACGCTACAACACCACCATCATCGAAGCCTCCAGTGGCAGCACGGCGGTATCCGAAGCCTACTTCGCCCGTTTGCTGGGCCTGCCCTTTATTGCAGTCATGCCGCGCGGCACCTCGGCCGAGAAAATCCGCTCCATCGAATTCTACGGTGGCCGCTGCCACCTGGTGGATGATCCAGCCACCATCTACGAAGAATCCCGACGCCTGGCACAAGAACTGAACGGTCACTACATGGATCAGTTCACCTATGCCGAACGTGCCACCGACTGGCGTGGTAACAACAATATCGCCGATACCATTTTCAAACAAATGGAGCTGGAACCCAACCCGGTGCCGGAGTGGATTGTCTGTGGCGCAGGTACCGGCGGTACATCGGCTACCTTTGGCCGCTATGTGCGCTACCAGAAACTGACCACGCAGATCTGCGTGGTCGATCCGGAAAACTCGGTGTTCTACGACAGCTATTACAGTGGTGACAGCGACTGCCGTTGTGAAGGTGGCTCCGGTGTGGAAGGCATCGGCCGCCCCCGCGTCGAACCATCGTTCATTCCCACCGTCATCGACAAGGTCGTCCGCGTACCCAATGTCGCCAGCTACGCCGCCATCCATTTCCTGGAGGAGGTGATGGGCCGCAAATGTGGCGGCTCCACCGGCACCAATCTGTTCGGTGTGTGTGAACTGGTCAGCGATATGGTACGCAATGGGCGGCATGGCTCAGTGGTCACACTGATCTGCGATGATGGCAACCGCTACCTCAACAGCTACTACAACCCGCAGTGGCTGGAAGAGAACGGGCATCAAATCACATCATGGGTAGAGCGCTATCGTCGCTTCTTCTTCGAAGGCCGCTGGTAAATCGGCAACGGTGGCTGCGGTTATGCGCTACCAACGCTGCCGCAGCAGCTGGCTCAGCTTGCTGACCCGCACATCGACAAAAGCCGGTTTGCGGCACTGCCGGCTTATCCACACCGTACGCATGCCCAGTGATTTGGCTGCATACAGATTAGGCATTGAATCCTCCACCATGATGCAGAACGCCGGATCAAGCCGCTCCGCCTGCAGCATGCAGCGAAAGCCACGCCGGTCAGGTTTGGGCTGGAAGCGCATTTTCTCCATGCCATAACAGGCTGCAAACTGGCGGTGGACATTCATTTTGTGCAGCAGCCCTTCTATATAGTGTTGCGGGCCGTTGGACAGCACAATCTTGCGGCCAGGCAAAGCGCGTAGCGTGGCCGCCAGTGACGGCTCCCATACCAGCCAGCGATACAGCTCATCCAGCAAATGCGTTTCCTGCAGGAAATGTCGGGCATCCACACCGTGATGGC
Organism: Aquitalea sp. ASV15; assembly: GCF_016429115.1. Lineage (NCBI taxonomy): Bacteria > Pseudomonadati > Pseudomonadota > Betaproteobacteria > Neisseriales > Chromobacteriaceae > Aquitalea > Aquitalea sp. ASV15. Next base: position 7,429 of record NZ_JAELTZ010000091.1, read on the forward strand.
GTACCAAACCCTGCAACGTCGCACCATAGCGATGCCAGTACTGCAGTCGCAGCCGCCGGGCTTCCTCCTCTGCCATATCCAGATGCCGCTCCATATACAGATTCATCATGCGACTGATATGGGCAAAAATACCCAGGCTGGCCTGATGCAGGGTGTCGTCGAGATCAAAAATCCAGGTAGGAGCAGACATGTGGTGGCCAAGGCAAGGTTTAGGAAGCGGCCATTATCATAAGCAAAAGCCAGGACTTCCACTTCTTGCACCAGGTGCTTTACTGGGCGGGATTGACCAGTTTATTTAAAATCAATGACTTGTCTTTGCGGCTCGCAAAATCTGCACTTTTCTTCGCACAAAGTGTTGACGAGGGTAGGGCAGGGCGGTATAGTTCGCCTCCTCAGCAGACAACGCAGCGACGGAAACGAAACGCAGCGACCTGCACCGCTCTTTAAAAAACAGA
>NZ_JAELTZ010000092.1:0-7729 GCF_016429115.1 Aquitalea sp. ASV15
CAGCACCAGCGCCGTCGCCAGCGCCCCCAGCAGCAGGTTGACCGCCATGCCGCCCAGCACCAGCGGCAAGCCGTTCAGCCCCTGTGGCCCGGCCAGCAGCAAGACCAGCCCCAGCGCCAGCATGGCCCCGCCCAGCGCCGGCCAGGCCGGGTGCAGCGCCAGCACGCCGGGCAGGCAGATGCTGGCCAGCACCACCCCCAGCCAGGCGCCGGCCGACAGGCCCAGCGTCATCGGCGACACCAGCCGGTTGCCGGTCAGCTGTTGCAGCACGCTGCCGGACAAGCCAAGCGCCGCGCCCACCAGCAGGGCCATGGCCGCACGCGGCAAGGCCGCATAGTGAAATTGCAGGCCGTTGAAATCGACCGGTGCCTGCCACAGCTGCGCCCACTGCGCGGCCGGGGGCAGCCCGCCATCCAGCCACAGGTGTAGCGACAGCAAGCCCAGCAGGCCGCACAGCGCCAGCGGATAGCGCCAGCCACGCCCGGTGGCAGGTAATAACAGGGTGATGACGGCTGACATCTCAGGCCACCACCGCTACCGGACAGGGCTGGCCGGCTTGTGGCAGCAGCTGGATATCCACCCCGTACAGCCCGGACAGGCGCGGCGAATGCAGCAGCTCCAGCGGCGAGCCATCGAAATACAGCCGCCCTTGCTGCAAGGCGATGATGCGGTCGGCATGGCGGGCCGCCAGATTGATGTCATGCAGCACCACCACCACGCCACGGCCGCTGTCGCGGTTAAGCCGGCGCAGCAGGCCCATCAACTGGTATTGGTGCGCCAGGTCCAGCGCCGAAGTCGGTTCGTCCAGCAGCAACAGCGGCGACTGCTGCGCCAGCAGCATGGCGATCCAGGCGCGCTGGCGTTCGCCGCCGGATAACAGCTCGGCCTCGTGTGCGGCATGCTGGGTCACGTCGGCAGCGCGCATGGCCTCGGCCACGATGGCGCTGTCCTGTGCGCTCCAGCGGCCGAAAGCACCGCGCCAGGGATAGCGCCCCAGCCCCACCAGCTCGGCCACGGTCAGGCCGGCCACTTCGGGCAGGCGCTGCGGCAGATAAGCCACGGCACGGGCAAACTGCCGCGCCGACAGCCGGTTCAGCGGCTGGCCATGCAAGTGCAACTGTCCCTGATCGGGCTGCAACTGGCGCGCCAGCAGATTCATCAAGGTGGATTTGCCGGAGCCGTTATGCCCCAGGATGACGGTGAAAGCCCGGCCATCCAGCTGCAAGGCCGGCAGTTGCAATACGCTACGGCCTTGCCGCTCGACTCGGATATCACGCAGGGTCAGCATGCTGCGACCACTCCTTTCTCAGCTGTGCCACACGCGCGGTGGCAGACAATTTCGGGCAGGTGCTGCACAGGGCGCCATCGCAGCGGCGAAAATGCTGGCAGCAGGCACGCCGCGCCAGCGCCAGCCGCTCGCCGCCGTTGTCCAGCGCCACCGGCCACACGCCGCTGGCCTGCGGCAAGTCCAGTGCCGCCAGCCATTGCCCGGTCAATTGTTCGATGGCGGCGTTGTCGCGTGCCGGTTGTAGCCGCTGCAGCAGCAGCAAGGCCGCCACCACGCAGTCGGCCAGCAGGCGGCCGGCCAGCTTGGCATGCAAGGGCTGCTGCGCGGCCAGTTGCGGCAGCACGCTGGCGGCGATGGCGCTCAGCTGCGCGGCCGCCGGCTGGCGCAGGCCGGCCGCCGGGCCATGGCGCAGCGGCTGCGCCGGCAGGGAGAAACCGGCCACCATGCCGGGCAGCAAACCTTGCTGCATGCTGCTCCAGTCCGGCAGGGCTCCCGCCAGCTCCACTCCCAGCACGGTGGCGTAAGCCGGCTGCCACAGCAGCAGGCCCCAGCTGCGGCAGCCCCAGTAATGCGGGCCGGCTTCCGGATGCCGGCTGCGCAAATGCTGCAGCAGCTGGCCAATGGCCGGGCCGGCCGTCGCCAGGGCAAACTCGTCGGCGGTGGCCTCGCCTATGCGGCCATCCAGACCGGGCAGCGCCTGAGACAGCTGCGCCAGCAGCTGCCCAAGCCTGCCGCCCTCACCTGCGGCTGTGGCGTCAAACGGCATGGCTGGCCAGTGGATTGCGCAGGGTGCCGGCAAACTTCAGATTGCCGGCCGGATTGGCCAGATCCAGCATCTGCTGGTTATTGCCCAGTTGCAGCCGGTTCAGGCATGAGCGGGCAAACTCCGGCATGAACAGGTCGTAGCGGGCAAAGCGCGCGGCCAGCTGCGGGAATTGCGTCTGGTAAGTGCGCACGCACTGGGCCACCTCTTGCCAGAACGCCTGCTCCGGCAGGCCGCAGTGCTCATCCAGAATGGCCGCCAGATAGCGGAAGAAGCCGTCGAACACATCGGTAAACAAGGCCAGCAGCCTCATCTCCTCCGGCACCTTCACCGCCAGCCGTGCCACGGCTGGCGGCAGCGCGGCATCCGGGTTGAGGATGGCGGCTTCCTCGGCAATGTCCTTCATGATGGCGCGCTGCGGGATATTGTTTTCCAGCTGCAGGATGAGGTTTTCCCCGTGCGGCATGAACACCAGTTCGTGGGCATAGAAGCAGTGCAGCAGCGGTGCCAGATAGGCTTGCAGATAGCGCGCCACCCAGCTGCGCGCATCCAGCCCGGAACTGTGGATCAGCGCCGCCAGCAAGGACTCCCCGGCGGCATCGATATGCAGCAGCGCGGCCATGGTCATCAGCCGCTTGCCCGGCCCCAGCAAGGCCGCCGGGCTTTCGCGCCACAGCGCCGACAACATTTTCTTGTAGGGCGAATCCTTGCTGATGCCGCCATCGAAATAGGGATTGCGAAAACCGATGGAGGCCACTTCGCGCAGGATGGCAAAGCCTTGCTGACGCAGGTAGGCATCGCTGTCCACCAGCTGGCGGATCCAGTCGTTGATGGCCGGGGTGGCCAGCATGTAATACGGCGACAGCCCGCGCATGAAGCCCATATTAAGAATGGACAGCGCGGTTTTCACATAGCGGCGCTGCGGCTGGCTGATATTGTAGAAGGTGCGGATGGACTGCTGCGCCAGATAGGCATCCTCGCCATAGCCCAGGCAGACGATATGGCGCTGTGCCACTTCCGGCGCAAAGGATATGGCCAGCTTGTTGAACCACTGCCAGGGGTGGGCCGGCATCAGCAGGTAGTCGTCCATCTCCAGCTGCTGTGCGGCCAGCTGGCGGGCAAAGCCGGCCAGCGCCGCGCTGCCCAGCTCTTCTTGCAACAGGCGCTGGTAGTCCAGGTCGGCCGCGCACGAGAAGGTGGCGCGCGACTTGTGCACCGCCAGCCAGATCAGCCGCTGCGGTGCCGCAGCTTCCGGCGCATGGCGCGGGTAGTCGACGGCATCGAAGCCGATGCGGCCGTTATTGGCGACAAAGCCGGGGTGGCCTTCCATCATGCTGGTTTCCACCGACTGGAAATCGGCGCGGGTCAGCTCCTCGGCACTCAGCCCGCCGCGGGCATGCTTGTAGGCACTGCCATACAGGGTGCTGCTGATCTCTTCCAGGTACACCGGCATCATGTCGTCGCCAATGCCCAGCACTGCCTTGAATTCGATGATGAAGGCCAGCGCGTCCAGCGCAGCCGGTGCCCCGTGCAGGCTGCGGCTGAGCGAAGCGGCATCGATCAGCCAATGCTCCAGCGCCAGCACGCGGGCGCGGAAGGTGTATTCCCCGCTGCCATCCGGGATGGGCAGGCGGTAGCTGCCCCAGTCGCCCTGCTGCTGTTGCAATTGTGGAGCCAGCAACAGTTCGTGGGAGAACTCGGCAATGGCCTTGCGCAGCAGCAGGCGGTTGACCTTGGCCCAGATGGCCGGCTGCAGATGTTGAACCAGTTGTTGCGGATATTGATGGCTAGGCGTTTGCATGGTGTTCCTTGCGTGACGGCCGCACAGCGCACAGGGGCGGCGGCCGGAATGATGGGCGATCAGACGGCACAAGCCGGCTGGGCGGCGGCGCAGGCCGCGGCAAACTGCGCCCGGCTGCAAAAAGCCAGCGCCGCGCGCTTGTGCGGCAGCTGGATCTCGCCCTGATAAACAAAGCCGGCATGGCGGTTGAGGCGGTGGATCTTGTCATTGCGCACATCCGGCTCCACCACCACCCGCGCCACGGCCGGGTCGGCAAACAGCGCAGCCAGCACGGTGTGCATCACCGCCCGGCTGAAACCGCTGCGCGGCGGCAGCGGTGGGGCCAGCAGCAGATGCATGCCGGTATCGCCCGGCTGTACCGGGTAGTGCCGGCCCAGCACATCGTGCGCCGGGTCGTAACGCTCCATCAGAAAGGCCGGCACACCGTCCAGCCGGCCCAGCAGTGCCTGGGCATGGCCGCTGTCCTGCAATTGGGCATAGGCAGCGCTCACCGCCGCCAGATCGCACTGCTGCATGCCCCAGTAACGGGCGTAATCACGGCGCACCCAGTCGTGCAGCAGGGGCATGTCTTGCGGCACCTGCAGCGGATAGAGGCGGAACTCGCCCATGCCGGCAAACTGACGGGAAAACAGCGGAGCAAGGTCAGGCGTGCTCATCAGCAAACTCCTTGGGAAAGGGTGGCCGCTGCTCGGGCAATAACAGCGGATAGGCCAGCAGGCACAGCAGCAGCCCCAGCGCCGCCGCCACAAAGGGCGCTGCCAGGCCATAACTGGCCACCAGCGCACCAGCGGCGCTGGACGACAGCAGCACGCCCAGGTTCTGGCACAGATTGATGCGGCTGTAGTCACGGGCGTAATGCAGCGGGGTGCTGAGGCGGAACAGCTGCAAATCCAGCCGCACCGTCAGCTGGAACAAGGCCCAGCCAAACAGGCAGCGCCCCAGCAACAGCAGTGGCAGCTGTGGCAGCGCCTGCAGCAGCAGTGGCAGCTGTGGCAGCGCCTGCAGCAGCAAGCCGCCCGCCCCCAGCAACAGCAGGCTGCGGGTACTGCCGGCCGCTGGCCGGGCAAGCCGCTGCCGGCGCCGGTTGTGCCACAGGCCAAGCAAGGCCAGCAGCGCCGGCAAGGCAAACACCGCCGCCGCCAAGGTGCTGTTGTCCAGCCCGCTTTGCTGCTGCCAGTACAGGGCAAAGAAGCCACGCACCAGATAGGCGCTGCAGTAAAACAGCAGCATCAGCAAGCCCAGCCGCCACAGGCCGCCAGCCGCTTGCGGCGCGGGCTCGCCCGCGCTGCTGGCCGGTGCGGCAGCCACTGGCAAGGCCGGTAGCGGTGCGCGCAGCAGCCACAGGCACAAGCCCATCTGCGCCAGATCGGCCAGCGCCATCAGCAAGAAGGCATGGCGGGCCGGCAACAGGCCCAGCAACACCCCGCCCAGCAAGGCCCCGGCGATACCGCCAAAATGGACGATGACCGACAGCAGGCCGATCAGCCCGGCATGCTCCTGCGGCGCGGCCTGGCTCATCAGCCGCGGGTAGATCAGCAGATAGCTGGATTTGCAGCCCACCATGGCCAGCGAAGCCAGCCAGAACAGCAGCATGCTGTCGGCGGCATAGCAGGCAACACACAGCAGCGCCGCCGCCAGCTGGGTGAAGGGCAGCAGCCGCAGCAACTCCACCCGCCGCGCCAGCCGCGCCCATAGCGGCAGCGCCAGCATCACCACCAGGCATAGCGCGGCCAGATAGTTGCCCACCAGCCGGGCATCCGCCACGCCGAAGCGGCTGGCGAAGTACTGCGGGTAAAACGGCAGCAGTACCGCATCGCCCACCACCGCCAGCGTGCTGAGCGTCAGCAAGGTCCGCCTCATGCGCTCAGTCTTTCCGGATCAGGCTGGCGCTCCGGCGCGGTGAATTGCTGGAAGGCGATGCGCTGCTCCACCGGGTAGTGCGCCACACCGCTGATGCTGCGGATCAGCCGCGCATTGCGATAGCAGGCCATGCCCAGGTCGGGCGACGACAGGCCGTGGGTGTGCAGCTCGGCGTTTTGCACGAACAGGCGATGCTCGGCATCGATGCTGTAATCGCGTGCCACGGCAAAGCGGCCATGTTCGTCACGGCGGATGCGCCCGGCAATCGGCGCCAGGAAGGCCGGCTGGCGGTAGCCATAGCCGGTCGCCAGCACCAGCCCGGCCGTCTGCAGGCTGAAGCGCTGTTGCTGCTCCAGCTGCTGCAGTTCCAGCTGGAAAAGCCCCTGCGCCTTGTCATAGCGGCAGTCGCTGAGCGCGGTATTGGCCAGCAGCAGGGTGTCCGGCGTGCCGTTCAGGTGCTTGCGATACAGCAGTTCGTGAATGTCGTTGATCAGGCTGGCATTGATGCCCTTGAACAGGCCTTTTTGCTGTTGCAGCAGCTGGTCGCGCTGCGACAGCGGCAACTGGTGGAAGTAATCCACATATTCCGGCGAGGTCAGCTCCAGCGTCAGCTTGGTGTATTCCAGCGGGAAAAAGCGCGGCGAGCGGGTGAGCCAGTTCAGCTGGTAGCCGCAGCGGTCGATGTCCTGCAGCAGGTCGTAGTAAATCTCTGCCGCGCTCTGGCCGCTGCCGATGATGGTGATGGAGGGCTGGCGCTGCAGCGCCGCCTTGTCGGCCAGATAGCTGGCCGAGTGGCTGGCGTGCTGCCGCACCGACTGGCAGCACGCCGGCCACAGCGGCACGGTGCCGGTGCCCAGCACCAGATGACGGGCGCGGTACAGCTCCAGCTCGCCGCTGGCCAGGTTCTGGCAATACACCTGATACAGGCTGTTGATTTCGTCGTACGCCACCCGCTCCACCTGGCGCTGCCAGCGCAGGCTGTCCAGCTGGGCGCACACCCACTGGCAGTACTGGTTGTATTCCTGGCGCAGCATGAAGAAATCTTCGCGGATGTAAAAAGCGTAAATCCGCCCGCTGCTTTTCAGGTAGTTGAGAAAACTGAAACGGCTGGTGGGGTCGGCCAGCGTCACCAGATCGGCCAGAAACGGCGTTTGCAGGGTGGCGTTTTCCAGCAACATGCCCGGATGCCAGTCAAAACCGGCCGCCTGGTCGAGGAATACACCGTCCAGCCCTTCCAGCGGCTGGGTCAGGCAGGCCAGGCCCAGATTGAAGGGGCCGATGCCGATGGCCACGAAATCGTGAATCTTGCCATTCATCGCGCCATCCTCCGCCGCGTGGCGTCACTTGCTGCTTGCAGGACAAAAGTCAGGTTCATTCGGCTTGCTCTCCGTGTGCTGGTCAGGCCAGCGGGTGGGAGGCCGGCCACGGCCGCAGTGGGTGCAGGCCGTGTGCCGGTCAGGGCTGGCGCGGCGGGCAACACCGGCCCGTTGCGCCGCTACAGGACAGGCCACATTGCTCACGACTGGCGGTGTGCTGTTGCTTGCTCATGAATCCCACTCCCGAATCAGAATTTTCACAATAATATTGCGAATGATAACGATTATCAATAGCATTATCGCATCAGCCAGCCATCCTGCCCACGCAGAAGGCATGGCCGATGCCGCCATGACACAAGCCCGGCAGGGGCCGGGCGCGGCAAGCCAGAACAATCAAGGACGATGCGTGATGACAAGCAGCAACAGACGCCAGCAAGCAGGCCACCAGCTGGGGAGAACCCTGTGTGTGGCCACACTGGCACTGGCCGTGCAGCAGGCTTATGCCGCCGACAGCAGCACACTGGAAACGGTAACGGTCAGCGCAGAACAGCGCGCCGATGCCCTGGCTCCCACCCAGGGCTACCAGGTGGGCAGCAGCAGGAGCGCCAGCAAGACCGACACCCCGCTGGCGCAGATTCCGCAAGCCGTATCGGTCGTCACCCGCCAGCAGATCGAAGACCAGAAACCGCGCACCATCAGCG
>NZ_JAELTZ010000093.1:0-7658 GCF_016429115.1 Aquitalea sp. ASV15
ACAACTGAGCCTGGGACGGGCGGCGCTGCATGTGGCCGTGGATGTACGGAGCTTCCGGCTGGAGGCGGGCGAGGGGGCGACGCTGGCGGCGGCCTGGCGCATCACGCGTCCGGGCAGCGCTGAGGCCGTGCTGCAAGGGTATTACCGCCAGCATCAGGCGGCGTCCGGCAGCGGGCAGGCGGGATTGGTGGCGGCGCAGCAGGACTTGCTGGATGGCTTGAGCCGCGAGATAGCGGCGGCGCTGGCGGCGCAGCCGGCGTGGTTGCGCCCGGCCGCAGGCTAGCCCTGGCTCAAGGGCGGGCGGCGCTGGAACCAGGGCTGCGCCTGTTCCAGTTGCGCTGCCAGCTGCAGCAGCAGCGCCTCCTTGCCATAAGCTGCCACCATCTGGGTGCCGATGGGCAGTTTGGCCTCATTCCAGAACAGGGGCACGCTCATCGCTGGCTGGCCGCTCATATTAAAGGGAATGGTCCAGCCGATGTACTCCATCAGCTTGCGTGAATGCTCGGGCACCAGACGGCTCAGTTTCAAGGTCCAGTCCCAGCCCAGATGACCCAGCAACAGGGTGGACAGGCATTGTTCAAAGCGCGAGGTGGCCAGTGCGCCGATGGCAGCCGGTGGCTGGTTCAGTACCGGCGTCACCAGCACATCGTAGCGTTGATGGAATGCCTGCATGATGCGGCCCTGGCGCAAGGCAAAGTCTCGCATCCAGGCACATTCCCCTGCCGACAGCAGTTCGCCGTAGCGGGCCAGGGTCCAGCTGTCAGCCTCCATCAGGCGGAAATCCGCCCTGCGTCCGCATAGCCGCTGGCTGTTGCGAATCAGGCAGGCCAGCTCGCCGCAAATCATCACCAGCATGGCGTGACACATTTCATCGGCACTGCCCAGTGGCGGGTGGGCTTCTTCCACCTCATGGCCCAGCCCGTGCAGCAAGTGCAAGCTGTGACTGAGTGCGGCTTCACCATCTGCATGCAGTGTGCCGCCCAGAAACGGCTGGCGGGTAAAGGCAATGCGCAGTTTGCCGACAGGCTGTTGCAGGCTGGCCAGAAAAGAGGTGGCTGGCGGCGGGCAGTGATAGGCATCGCCCGCGTCAAAGCCCTGGCAGAGGATGTCCAGCATGGCGGCGCTGTCACGCACGCTGCGGGTCAGCGCGTGCTCGCTGGCATAGCCCTGCCATAGCTCCGACAGCTGGGGGCCGCAGGGGGAGCGACCGCGGCTGGGCTTCAGGCCGAACAGGCCGCAATTGGAGGCGGGGATGCGGATGGAGCCCCCGCCGTCGCCACCATGGGCAATCGCCACCATGCCACTGGCCACCGCAGCGGCCGAACCGCCACTGGAGCCGCCGCAGGTACGGCTGCTATCCCAGGGGTTGCGGGTGGCACCGCTGAGCCTGGATTCGGTATAGGGGTAAAGACCAAACTCCGGCGTGGTGGTCTTGCCGGCGAAAATCAGCCCGGCCTGGCGATATCGGCGGATCAGTTCGCTATCTTGTGTGGCGACATGGTGCTGAAACAGTCTGCTACCACTGCGGGTAGGGCAGCCCTCGATGTCTGCCTGCAGGTCCTTGATCAGTATCGGCAGGCCGGCCAGGGGGCTGGCGCCTGCGCGTAGCGGCTGACAAGCGGCTTGTGCATCCAGGCGCAGCAGCACGGCATTGAGCGCCGGATTGTACCGGTCCATTCGTTCCTGAGCGGCGCGCAGCAGATCGGCCTGGCTGATCTCGCCCCTGGCCAGCAGGGCGGCCAGCGCGATGCCATCGTGGTTTTCGTATTCAGGGAAAAAAGCCATGGCGATGACCTGTCATGCAATTTGCTCAGCATAATCAGCTCTGATGAATGTTTCAAAGCAGTCCGCTGCTTGCTGATTGCGTGTTTGTTTGTTTAAGTGAAATAAAATCTCAGCAATAATGATAAATTAGGCGTGATTTGTTTTATTTCATGCTTAATTGGCAATTGTATGTGAGTGGGCTTGGGTAGAATTTCTGACTTCACTCATTGCGCTGCCTCATCATGTCCAGTTCCGGCTCCCCGTCTTCCCGCACCGCCTATCTGCTGCTGGTGCTGACCATGCTGCTGTGGTCCACCAATTTTGTCATTGCCCGCGCCATTCATGGCCAGATCGGTCCTTTCGGCTTGGCCTTCGGCCGCTGGGCCATTGCCTTGCTGTGTCTGTTGCCTGTCGGGCTGCCACGGCTGGCCCGCGCCTGGCCGCTGCTGCGGCAGCAGTGGCAAAAGCTGCTGTTACTGGGTGTATTCGGTATCGGGCTGACCAATACACTGGTCTACGTTGCCGTGCGTAGCACCACCGCCACCAATGCCGTCATTCTCAATAGTGCCACACCGATGATGGTGTTGGTGCTGGGATCCCTGTATTTCCGCCAGCGTTTGCGCCGGCGTCAGTGGGCCGGCATGGGGCTGGCGCTGGCCGGGGCCTTGCTGATCGTACTGAAAGGCAATCTGCTGGGCATGAGCCATTTCCAGTTCAGCAGTGGTGATTTGCTGGTACTGGCCGCCGGGCTGTGCTGGGCGGTGTATACGCTGGGCCTGCGCACTCTGCTGCCAGGACTGGACCCGCTGGTGATGATGATGGTGCTGTTGCTGGTGGGCGAAGTGCTGCTGCTGCCGGCTTTTGTGATGGAAACCTGGCAGGCCGGCGGCTTTCACCTGCTGTCTGCTCCGACCATGGGCTGCTTGCTGTATCTGGGCATTTTCCCGTCGGTGCTGGCTTTCCTGATGTATAACCGCGCCATTGCCCAGGTCGGGGCTGCCAAGGCGGCTGGTTTTCTCTATCTGATGCCGGCTTTTGGTGCGCTGCAGTCCATCCTGCTGTTGGGCGAGGATTTGCGTTGGTATCATGTGGCGGGGCTGGCCGCCATTTTTTCCGGCATTTTGCTGGGTTCGCTCAGCCGTGGCGCGGCTGCGGCTCGTCAGCCGACAACACTGTCGGTCGCCAAGTGATGTGGTTTTGACTACGGATTTTTACGGATGGTTAAAAGTGTAGCCAGCGACTAAAGTTAGCTTTGTTGGCAGTGCCCGTACTTATTGGATCTCCTGCAGTACCTGCCAACCTTCTTTTTGTTTGTTGTTGAAGTACCTCTGGCTTTTGTTCCTCTTCAGTATTGGCTATAGCTCGGCCCGGTGAATCCTCCCCGACTCACCGGGCATTTTCTTGTCTGCCACCATTCCCGCTTGTTCTGTTGTTCAGCATGCATTGCTGTTGCAATGCGCTCACCACCAGGGTGCTGTCACGGCTGTGGCAGTCTGAATCCGCGTAAATCATGGTCAGTCGGCGGTCTATCCCCTACAATGGCGGCAGATCAACAGCGGCTGTGCCGATGGCGGCATGCAGCGGACGGGACTGGCCCGTGGCGGCATGGCACCCGGCGCTACCCGCTTTTTTTATTACAGGATTATCCAATGGAACCCGTGCGCCTTTCCAAGCGTATGGCCGAGCTGGGCATCTGTTCCCGTCGCGAGGCGGACAGCTATATCGAGCAAGGCTGGGTCAAGGTAGACGGCGAAGTGGCCGTGCTTGGCCAGAAAGTGCTGCCGCACAACACCATCGAAGTACTGAAGAAGGCGCAGGATGCGCAATCTTCCCGTGTCACCATTCTGCTGAACAAGCCGATGGGCTATGTCTCCGGCCAGGCAGAAAAGGGTTATCAACCGGCGGTGACGCTGGTGAAGCCCGACAATCACTGGGCGGAAGACCCGAGCAAGAAACGTTTCATTCCGGCGCATTTGCGTGGCCTGGCGCCGGCCGGGCGGCTGGATATCGATTCGGTCGGCCTGTTGGTACTGACGCAGGATGGTCGTGTTGCCAAGCACATCATCGGCGAGAATTCGACGGTGGAAAAGGAATACCTGGTGCGTGTGACCGGGGAGCTGGACGAGCGTGGCCTGGCCCTGCTCAATCATGGCCTGTCGCTGGATGGCGAAGCGCTGAAGCCGGCGGAGGTGAGCTGGCAGAACGAAGACCAGCTGCGCTTCATCCTGCGCGAAGGCAAGAAGCGGCAGATTCGCCGCATGTGCGAGCTGGTGGGGTTGCGCGTGGTGGGGCTGAAGCGTATCCGCATTGGCACTATCAAGCTGGGCAATCTGCCGACCGGGCAATGGCGTTACCTGCGCGACGACGAGATGTTCTGAGCGGTAGTTTGTGGCGGACAAACACGGCGACCGATGGTCGCCGTTTTGCATGGTGGCGGCTGACTTGGTTTTGTAAGGCGGGCGTGACATGATCACTGCCATGAACGCCTATCTCATTCCCTTGCTATTGGTGCTGGCCGCTGTGCTGCTGGCCTGCTGTTTCCCTTCGGCTACCGGTCAGTACATGGTCCGGGCCTATTTGCGGCTGGCCGGTTTTCGCAGCCGCCGATTGCGGCTGGAGCAGGGCGAGCTGGCCTTCCTGGAGGGCGGGCAGGGCAGCAGTGTGTTGCTGATTCATGGTTTTGGCGGCGATGGTCCGGCCAGTTGGGGGCGGGTCATGGCCGGCTTGATCCGGCGCCACCATGTGCTGGTGCCAGACTTGCTGTGGTTCGGTCGCAGCCATGCAGCCAGCGCGCCTTCGCTGATGGCACAGGCCGATGCACTGGAGGCGCTGATCCGCGCGCGCATTGCCGGTCCGGTGCAACTGGTGGGTTTGTCCTATGGCGGCTTTGTCGCGCTGGAGCTGGCGCGGCGCTTGCCGCAGCAGGTATCACAGCTGGTGATCATGGCCTCGCCCGGCATGGTGTATACCCCGGAAGACCAGCAGGACTTGCTGGCCCGTGCGCGGGTGGCGTCGGCCGAGCAGCTGTTCGTTCCGGCCGATCCGCAAGGCGTGGCACGCATGATGGCGATGGTGGGCAGCCCGCTGGCCCGCGCACCGCAGTTTTTGCTGAAGGACGTCTGGCAATTCTATTACCGTGACCGCGCACCACAGTTGCGGGCGCTGATGCAGGAACTGGCCACCCGGCAGGAGCAGCATCTTGAGCGCTTTTCCCAGCCATTGGCGATGCCGGTTGCCGTGATCTGGGGTTCGCAGGACGAGATTTTCCCGCTGGATATTGGTCAGCGCCTGGCGCTCTTGCTGGATGCGCCGCTGATTACCATCGACGGCGGCACCCATGTGCTGCCGGTGGTGTTTGCGGTGCAGACGCTGGCGGCTTTGCAAGACATTTTGCAAGGCAATTCGCCACAAGTTTGATGCTGCGCTACCGCGGAACGGTAAAATCCGGGCATGCTGTATCAGGGTGTTCCGCTCGGCCTGCGCTCTGGGGCTGGCTGGTTTTCCGCTTGCCATTGCCGTTTATTCCCCCCTTTTGCCTAAGCACCTTTTCCCTGGCTGCTGGATTGGGTCGCCATGGGGGGCCTGCGTTAAAAACGCCCGTGGAATACCCATTTGTCCGATGTCAACCTCGCTTTCCCACTTGTTGGCGGCCGGTTTCGCCTTGTCCCAGGTCACCTGGCGCGACCTTGAGCCGGCGCCGGGCCGCCAACAATCCTCCAGGTGCGGGAGCATGATGTTAATCAGGTACTGCAGGCGCTGATCCGGCCTGCAATCCGTTGTGAAGGGAGTCTGCTGATGTTTGATTGGCTATGGCAAAAACTGGCGCTGGATCCGGCGTCCCGCCAGCGCAAGGCCACTTTATTGCAGGCCATTGAAACCGTAGTGGATGGCAGTGATGCCCGGTTGCGCCTGTTGTCTGGCTATCAGCAACGCATGTTGCCCGGAATGCAGTGTTCGCTGGCTTATCTGGAGAGCCTGCCCTGGCAGCGCATCGAACCACTCGAACTGTCCTTGCGTGGCTTTGCGACTGACCGGCGGCTGGGCCTGCTGTTTTCCAGCCCGCTCAGCCTGTTGTTGTTTCTCAAGAGTAGTGCCGCACTGGCAGACTTCTTCCTGTCCGCCAGCAAGGGGGACGATGCCTGGGCCATGATGAGCATGAGCCGCAGCGAAACGGCCCGTTTTGGCATGACCGAGCACAATGGTGAAATACGCAGCGATGTGGCACAGCTGGTGGTCAGCTTTGATCAGCACCGCTTGATGGACCCCGCGGCCAATCAGGACGACCTGCAACAGAATGTCATTCAGCGCGGGCTGGCGGTGCTGGTGGCCGTCATTGGCCGACGTCTGCGGCTGATGCAGCAGATGCGGCTGGACTTGCAAAGCGAGCTGGAGCAGGTGCAACTGAAACTGCTGACGCTTTCGCGTGGCGGCGGCAAGGTGATTGATGCGACCGGCAATGTCTCCTCCGGTGCGGCCAGCCTGCCTGCGGATGAAGCAGGCTTGCGCCAGCGGGAGGCCGCGCTGCAGCAGCAGTTGCAGCCGCTGGCCAGCCTGGCCGAACTGGGGGGCATACTGGATGTGGTGTGCCAGGTGCTGGAACAGCCGGCCACGTTTTTCCGCATCGAGGCGGAAACCATCTATCTGAACCGCATGGGCGTACGCCATGAGCGGCCGGACGCCGACGATGTAACCGCGCTCAGCTTCGAACACGTGGTACTGGGGCAGTTGCAGCCGGTCTCCCGTGCCATCATGCCGGTACATGTCAATCGCCAGCAATTGCGCGAGCTGGAACAGCAGTTTGCCGACGAACTGGCCAGCCTGCAGCAGCAACAGCAACAAAGCGGCTTATTCTGATGGTGCTTTGGCCAGGCTGATGGCAAGGGCGCTGAGCATGGGCCAGATTTCCTCGGCCTGCTGAGCGGCATAAGCCTGATGCTTGCGTTTGATCACGCCCAGCTCTGACAGCAACAGCGTGTGGTCTGCCGTGACCTCGACCCGTTGCAGGCAGGCCTGGACGCAGGCCAGTCGGCAACCATCCAGGGCCAGCACCGGGCGGCCGGATTGTGCCAGCCTGACCAGTGCGGGCACACCGCCGCCGACACCGGCGATGCAGGACATCTCGGCCAATCCTGCGCGGTCCAGTCGCAGGGCCAGATCATTGGCCATCTGCGCGGCACTGGAGCAGCCGGAGCAGGCATAGACCAGGGGAAGGTTTGGCTTTGTCATGCCCCATTGTGCGTTGGCCATTCTGCCTGTGCCATTCGCCGCAGGCAGAATGCGCCCTAATCCTTCCGGGGTAGACGCAGGATGAGCGGCACGCTCATTTCCGCTGCGGTCACGCCGCCATGCTGACCGGGCAGATAGAGCGGTTTCTCCTGAGGCAGCGTATCGCGAATGCTCCAGTCCTCCTTGGCCAGCAGGCAAACCTCACCAATCCGCTGTGCCAGTTGCGGATGCTGCGGTCCGGGACCGAATGCGCCGCCAGCCAGCAGCCTTTCACTTTCGATCACCCAGCAGGCGTGGCCTATTTGCTGTTGTGCCAGGCTGATGAAGCGCTCCTGCAGGCCGGGCCGGAGATGGCAAAACACCGCCCGGCGTTCGCCGGACAAGGGTTGGGCCAGCATGGCATAGAGCGCGGGGAAAGCCTCGTCCAGGCTGATCTGCCGCTCAACTGGCGTATCGACAAAACCATGATCAGCCGTGGCCAACAAGGCGCAATCCGCTTGGTCGGCAATGGCTGCCAGGCTGGCAAATCCCTGGTCAATCTGCGCGAACAGCGTGCGGACCGCCTGGCTTTGCGTGCCTTGGCGGTGCATCAGGCTGTCCAGTTGCGGCAGATACAGATAGTGGAAGCCTGGCCTGCCTGCTGTTTGCAGGCAGCTGGCCAGCCACTG
>NZ_JAELTZ010000094.1:0-7088 GCF_016429115.1 Aquitalea sp. ASV15
CGGTGCAGGGTCGGCTTGGGTAGGCCAATCTCGTCCACCAGGCTTTGCAAGGTGAAAAACTGGTCTTTTTGCGCTATCGCCTCCAGCAACGCAAACAAGCGCAGCGTTGGGGTATCTCCATCCAGCCACGCGGGTACCAACTGGGGAGACTCATGGGTTTCAGTCATCACCACCTCCTTAGCTCACAAAATATATCGATTATTGATACAAAATGTACCATTTATCAAATTTTATATTGACTGCAGAAAAACATTTGCATAATGTTAACTCACATCTCGCTATTCGGAACAAACCGTACCACTTGAGATGACACATAGGAGATTTGTGAACATGAGCGAACAAGCCAAGCAGCGAACCGTGGTCAGCGGCCCCACCCGCATGACCCCTTCTGAAGCGTTTGTCGAAACCATGGTGGCCAATGGCGTTACCGATATGTTCGGCATCATGGGATCGGCCTTTATGGATGCCATGGACATTTTCGCGCCCGCCGGCATCCGCCTCATCCCGGTGGTGCATGAGCAGGGCGCCGCGCATATGGCCGATGGCTATTCGCGGGTATCCGGCCGCCACGGCGTGGTTATCGGTCAGAATGGCCCTGGCATCAGCAATTGCGTCACGGCCATTGCCGCAGCCTACTGGGCACACAGCCCGGTGGTGATCGTGACCCCGGAAACCGGCACTGCCACCATGGGTCTGGGCGGTTTCCAGGAATGCAATCAATTACCGATGTTCCAGGAGTTCACCAAATACCAGGGACATGTAACGCATCCGGCACGGATGGCCGAGTACACCGGTCGGTGTTTTGATCGCGCCATGAGCGAGATGGGCCCCACGCAGCTCAACATCCCGCGCGACTATTTCTATGGCGACATCACCGCTGAAATTCCGCGCCCCTCACGCCTGGATCGCGGTCCTGGTGGAGAAAACAGCCTGAATGAAGCGGCGGAACTGCTGGCTACAGCCAGGTTCCCGGTCATCATTTCCGGCGGCGGCGTGGTCATGGGCGATGCCGTCGAAGAATGCAAGGCACTGGCAGAGCGCCTGGGGGCTCCGGTCGTCAACAGCTACCTGCACAATGACTCCTTCCCTGCCAGCCATCCGCTGTGGTGCGGTCCGCTAGGCTATCAAGGCAGCAAGGCGGCCATGAAGCTGATTGCGCAAGCGGATGTGGTGGTGGCACTGGGTTCCCGGCTGGGGCCGTTCGGCACCCTGCCGCAACACGGGATGGATTACTGGCCGAAGCAGGCAAAAATCATCCAGATTGATGCCGACAACAAGATGCTGGGCCTGGTGAAAAAGATCTCCGTCGGCATTTGTGGCGACGCCAAGGCCGCCGCGGTGGCCCTGACCCAGCGTCTGGCAAACCGCACGCTGGCTTGTGATGCCAATCGTGGCCAGCGTGCCGACACCATTGCCAGCGAAAAAGCGGCCTGGGAAAAGGAACTGGATGCCTGGAGCCATGAAAACGACAATTTCAGCCTGGACATGATCGAAGAAAACGCCCAGGAAAAGCCATTCTCCGGCGGCAAGTACCTGCATCCGCGCCAAGTGCTGCGTGAACTAGAAAAGGCCATGCCGGAAGATGTGATGGTGTCCACCGATATCGGCAACATCAACTCGGTGGCCAATAGCTATCTGCGCTTTGAAAAGCCGCGCAGCTTCTTTGCCGCCATGAGTTTTGGCAACTGCGGCTACGCTTTCCCCACCATCATCGGCGCCAAAGTGGCAGCGCCACATCGCCCTGCAGTGTCCTATGCCGGTGACGGGGCCTGGGGCATGAGCCTGATGGAAACCATGACCTGCGTACGCCACAACATTCCGGTTACCGCCGTGGTGTTCCATAACCGCCAATGGGGTGCTGAAAAGAAGAACCAGGTCGACTTCTATAACCGCCGCTTCGTTGCTGGCGAACTGGACAACCAGAGCTTTGCCGAAATCGCCCGTGCCATGGGGGCGGAAGGCATCGTGGTCGACCAGCTGGAAGATGTCGGCCCTGCACTGAAAAAAGCCATTGACCTGCAAATGAATCACGGCAAGACCTGCATCATCGAGATCATGTGCACACGCGAACTGGGCGACCCCTTCCGGCGCGATGCGCTGTCTCGTCCGGTCCGTTATCTGGACAAGTACAAAGACTTCGTCTGAGGCTTGATCCGATTCGACCTTGTACGCTCCTCGCTCAATCCGCCCATTGAGTGTTTGCCGGGGCTCTGGTTTACATCCCGCCAGAGCACCGGCTCTTTTTCCACTTGAGGCCGCGTGGACCATTGCCATGAAAGCACTCGAACAAATTATCCGCCAGGCCAGCCAGGCCCCGGCCACCATCACGCTATCCGAGGCAGAAGAACCAAGAGTGCTGCAAGCTGCCCTCCTCGCCCGTCAAAGCGGCATCGCCCGCATTGTGCTGGTCGGGGCTGACACGCGCATCCGCGCCGCTGCCGCCCGCCATCAACTGCTGCTGGATGGGCTGGAGATTTATGACCCGGCCAGCGCCCCGCAACAGGCCATGCTGGCCGACATCTGGCTGTCCCTGCGCAAGCACAAAGGCATGAACGCAGAGCAGGCAACACGCGAAGCAGCCTCGCCCCTGCTGGCCGCCAGCTTGCTGGTGCGCGCCGGACTGGCTGACGGCACGGTATCCGGCGCCGTACACACCACGGCAGATGTGGTTCGGATTGCCTTGCAGGCGATAGGCCCTGCACCCGGCTGCCGTCTTGTTTCCAGCTTTTTCCTGATGATGCTATGTCAACCTTTCCACCAGTTGAAAGGAGGGCTGATCTTTGCCGATTGCGGCCTGGTCGTGGAGCCGGACAGCGAACAACTGGCACAGATTGCCATCAGCGCGTCGCAAAGCGCACGTGCTCTACTGGGTAGCGAACCACGCGTCGCCATGCTGTCCTTTTCCACCAATGGAAGTGCACAACATGCCGCAGTAGACAAGGTCAGCCGCGCTACCCGCCTGGTCAAGGCCAGCCATCCTGCATTGCACATTGATGGCGACATCCAGCTTGATGCGGCCATCGTAGCTGAAATCGCCAAACGCAAACTTCCGGATTCCACCGTGCAGGGCAAGGCCAATGTGCTGGTATTTCCCAATCTAGAAGCTGGCAACATTGCTTACAAGCTGGCGGAGAGAATGGGCGGTGCCATTGCAGTAGGGCCATTGCTGCAAGGTCTGGCCAAGCCTGCCAACGACCTGTCACGTGGCTGCAGCAGCGAGGATATCCATCATGTGATTGCCGTCACCGTAGTACAGGCCCAACAACTGGCGGCAGCCGGAAAACAGACCGCATGAATGCAGCACACTGGCTACCCTTGCTGGCCGTGGTGGCCATCGGCAGCTATTTCCAGGCGATTACCGGCTTTGGCCTTGGCATGATCGTGATGGGTGTCTGCAGCGGCCTGGGGCTGGTTCCGCTGCCGCTGGCCGCAAACATTGTCAGTCTGGTGACACTGGCATCATGTGCTTTGGCTCTTCGTGGCACATGGCATGACATCGACTGGTCCGCCACCGCAGCCACCATCTCTGGCATATTGCCGGCCATCCTGGCTGGCGTCGTGCTGCTGGATTATCTGAACCATGCCGCCGCCCTGCTACTACAGGTTTTACTGGGGCTGGCCATCACAACCAGTGGCATCACGTTTACCTTGCGGCCACAGCCGCTGGAGCGGCGTTCGGGCAAGGGTAGCTTCTTTGTCAGCGGCTTGCTGTCCGGCCTGTTTGGCGGACTGTTCGGCATGGCCGGGCCGCCCATCATCTTCCATGTCTACCGTCAGCCCATCACTCTGACAGCTGCCCGCAGCATGTTATTACTGGTATTTGCCTTTACCGCCGCGGCACGCACCCTGTTTGTCGTCAGCCGCGGCTTACCTTCCGGTGCCGAGCTGCTGTTAACTGGCTATGCAATCCTGCTGGCCTGCCTTGCCACCCAATTGGCAAGACGCTATCCGCCGCCGCTGGCTGGCCTCCGGCTACGCCAGCTGGCGTTTTCCACCTTGCTGCTCATTGGCAGCTGTCTGCTGCTCGGTGCGCTGCACGGTCTCTTCGCCTGAGCATGGGTGCTTGTGGCACAGTCCGTCATCAGCGGCGACGGGTTTGCATCAGCACATTGGTCATTGCTGCCACTATCGTGCTGTTCACTCCCTGCGACAGGTCAATGGCCAGGTTGCGGCGGTAGAAGGGGCTCAGATCAAGCCCCAGTCCCACACCGATGATGTCGATCTGCCCTTCCTGTTCGTGGCGGGCCAGTACTGACTTCAGATGGTTGTCCAGATAAAACGGATCGTTGGCCATGACCGTGGCACTATCGGTCGGGCTGCCATCGGAAATCACCAGCAGCAAGCGGCACCCTTCCCTTCGTGCCGACAGACGCTGACAGGCCCATTCCACCGCTTCCCCATCCAGTCCCTCACGATACAGATCCGTTTTCAGCAGGGCGGCAACATCCTGACGTGCACGGCGCCAGCCTTGGGCAAAGTTCTTGAACACCAGGTGGCAACGCTCATTCAGTCGTCCCGAATGTGGCGGGCAACCTGCCGCCCGCCACTCGGCAAGTGCACGCCCGCCATTCCAGGACGCCGTCGTAAAACCTAGCAGCTCGCAGCTGATTCCGGCCTGGTCCAGCACTCTTAGCAAGACATCCAGCAAGATGGCCAAAGATTCGGCAAAGCGCTTCATCGAACCGGAACAGTCCACCAGCAAAGTCACGGCACAGTCGGCACGCAGCCGGTATTGCTCCTGCCGGAACACGCTCCGCTCAGCAGGAGAACTGACCAGTTGCGCCAGACGCCGTCCGTCCAGTCGGCCTTCTTCTTCCCCGCCACGCCAGCCATCCATCTGCGGTTGCGCCAAGCGCATGGCCAGCATGCGGGCCAGGCGGGAAATATTCACCCCCAGGGACTTGATGCGCTGATCAAGCAGCACGCGCCAGTCGTGCAACTGGGCCGGGCGCACCTTGCTGGCGGCCCGCCATTCCACATCGTATCTGCCGGAGAAGATACGATAGTGCTTGCCACCTCCAGCCAGCGCGGTGCTACTACCGCTGAGCGCCTGCGGCAGTGGCTGATGTCCACCTGCCTCATCCTCACCCTCCGCCATCAACAGGGACAGCGCCCGATCGGCGTCTGTCTGGCCGGATGAATCCTCCGCCGCACCTTCTTGCAGGGCATGAAACTGCTGCAGACGTTGTGACACTTGCCGGGCAATCTGCAAGGCGTGCAGCGCATAGGCCTCCTGACACTGGCGCTGCCGTCGCAAACCGGCAAGATCGCCGCCCAGCAAACCCAGCAAACCAGCCCTGCTGCTTTCGATATGATCCTCGGTTTCTGCCAGTACCGGCCGGGCATGCAGGCGAGACCAGCACATCTGCATCAGGGTATACAGCAGCATGCCTGCTTCGGTTTCGGTCAGGCCCGCATGGTAGACACGGCGCGACCAGCGGTAAAAGCACTGTTGCAGATTATTCGCCATGCCTACCATGTCTGCGGCATGAAGAGACTCCACCCGCAACTGCTCCAGCCAGTCGAACAAGCGCCGCTGCAGGGCATCATCCGGCCGCAGGCGAGCGTGCAAGACCGGGCTGGAATGCAATTGCCGCATGGCGAGGGCATCGGTTAGACCACGCCAGTCCGCCAGCCCGCCAGCAGCTCCGTCCCAGCGCAGATGCGGAGCTGGTACTGCGAGCAGCCGCGCCCCACGGTAGAGTCTGCCTCCACGAAAATGCAGCATGGCATCGCCACACAAGGCGGCGACAACGCCGCTGCATAGCTGATCGAGCTTCCATGCCTGAGCCCTTTCCGGCGCAGAGGTCGTCATGCTGACACCCCGTCAGCCAGACTGCAGGAAAGCTCGGTGCCAAAACAACGCTGGTACAGTTCGGCCACCAGAGGCTGCTCAGCTTCATCACACTTATTGAGGAAGGAATAGCGGAATGCCAGCGGCAGACTGCGGAAGATTTCGCAATTTTCCGCCCAGCTGATCACGGTACGCGGCGACATCAACGTTGACAGGTCACCCGCGGCAAATGCCTGGCGGGTCAGCCCGGCCAATGTCACCATGGCCGCCACATGCTGCCGGCCCTGGACGCTATCCTTGCCCGGCACACGTGCCAGCACGATGGCCTGCTCATCGGCGGGGGAAAGATAATTGAGTGTGGCCACAATATTCCAGCGATCCAGCTGTGCCTGATTGAGCAGCTGGGTGCCGTGATAAAGACCGGTAAGATTGCCCAGCCCGATGGTGTTGGCCGTGGCAAAGAGGCGGAATCCGGCATGCGGCTGGATCACCCGATTCTGATCCAGCAGGGTGAGCTGGCCATCCCGTTCCAGGATGCGCTGTATGACAAACATCACATCCGGCCGACCAGCATCGTATTCATCAAAAACAAGCGCAAACGGACGTTGCAGGGCCCAGGGGACAATACCCTCCTGAAACTCGGTCACCTGTACCCCATTACGCAGCACGATGGCATCACGCCCCACCAGATCCAGCCGGCTGATGTGGCCATCCAGGTTGACCCGCAGGCAAGGCCAGTTCAGTCGCGCCGCCACCTGTTCGATATGAGTGGACTTGCCGGTACCATGCAGGCCTTGCACCATGACCCGGCGGTTCTGGGCAAAGCCCGCCAGAATGGCCAGCGTCACCTCCGCATTGAAGCAGTAGGCCGGATCGATGGCCGGAACATGCTCGTCACGCCAGCTGAATGCCGGCACCATCAAACCGCTGTCTATCCCGAAGGTGGTACGTACGGCCACCATCATGTCGGGCAGGTTCTGGTTAAGGTCTGCCATGAATTTCTCCTCTGACTGCCGCACATCAGTTACGGCATGCTTCAAATCGGCCAGAGCAGGTCTGCCTCCATGGCACTGGTGGCACACAACCTGATCTTGCCCACAGCGAGACCAGGTTGTGATGGCATCAGGACATCACATTCCGGTTTCCGCTTGTTCCTCGATACGCGCCAGCGCCGCTGCCGCCCTTTGCAAGGCAGGCAATAACGACAAGGCTTTCTCCGCCGTCAGCCGCATCACCGGTGCCTGAATGGCTATGCCGGTATTCGACTTGCCACCGGCCACCGGCACCAGCACCG